>JANMDF010000308.1:0-1638 GCA_031376145.1 Alphaproteobacteria bacterium | reverse complement strand
CCACTCAGTTCCGCTTTTCTATCAGCCCTCAACTACTGTATCTTCAGTAAAGCTAACCGAGGTCTACATATTATCAAGCTATCCGCAGAAGCACTTTCTGACTTGGACTTTCTCAGAGGTATCATCACTTACGCAAGAGTCAATGTGCGCTTCCTCGGCTGTTCGATTGACCATTTGCGCACTAATGTTGTCATTGAAGTTGCCATATATTCGGATGCATCTTCCACTATCGGTGCAGGATCATTCAGTTTACGTGCTGATGCTGACGAGATGGCTCTAGGGCATTCGTCCCGAGGAAACGAGCAAGATAATAGCTTGGTTATATCTGAACATGTCATGCGATGGACTAAACAAGAGCTTACTGTGTTCGCTAGTGAAGGAGTAAGCATTAACGTCCTAGAACTTTTCGCAATGATCTTCGAGATATTCATGTCTGGTGACAGCTTAAGGGGCCGAGCAGTAAGATTATACCTCGATAATACGTCGGCTGTGTCTTGGTTTAACCGAATGAGAGCAGTAGTACCATTTGCTGTCACCCTAATGCAAATTCTCTGTATCTACTGTGGTGTAATGGATATTGGTTTATTCCCCGGGCATATCGCTGGAGTAGAGAATATAAGAGCTGACTCTCTCTCTCGCCTTGATATATATTTCGACGTTCAGGACTTCGGACCCGTCGTGGCTTCAAAGGGCAAAGATTGGTGGGCAAACTTGTCGAGAGAGGACACTTGCAGGCAACTCTTATTGCGACTCGCGATAGAGCCCTAACCGATGCCCACGGCGATGGTGTTAAGAATAGCCAAATTTCTGCTGCCTGCGCATGGTTCCGTTGCTGCTTCGCTTTAGGGGTGGACCCGACCCAGGCCGACTGGGAAGGGATGACTGTAACTCAGTTAGGGGAGCACATCATATCGTTTATATGCTTCGAGATTCTTCGAGGAATGTCTCCACTGTCAGTGGTTAATGTATACTTGCCACACATTGAGAACTACTGGGCCGAACTGGGTGTAGATATCAAATTTAGTGAAGCAAGAAAATGTAAGAGAGTTAAACTGGTAGCGAAAGGTGTAATGAACGCTTACTTCAAGAAACACCCAAAGAGTGGCCGTGTCAAAGTGGTATTTTCTCTCCCAATGACTGATGCTGTATCTATATTTCTCGGACGCGACCTAAAGTGTGTGCAGCAGCTATTCCGTCTGGCAATGCGTTTGGGAATATGGTTCCTCCTGCGAAAAGGTGAATATTTAAAGACGTATAAGAATACAGGTGGCCTGCGCAGGAACTGTTTAGTATTTTCTTCTACATCTGGTGCTCACATACCTTACGCTATGATTGGTAAGACAGTAGCCTCTGCACTCCATGTGAACGTGAAATTCTCCAAGACGGACCCGCATGGGTATGGTCGATTGGTTTCCCATCAAAGACAACCCTCTGGAGCTGCTTGCATTGTATCCGAAATAGAAATGTTCATTGCCAAATCCCGGGATCTATGGCATATAAAGGAAACTCAGGCTTTATTTGTGTGGCCAGACGGATCGGATTTAATGGCTGATGATGTGGCCATGGTGATGAAGGGAGTAGCGGGCTTATTGGGCAAAGATCCCAAGAAGGTTTCAGCGCATTCCTTGCGCTTTGGTG
>JANMDF010000258.1:0-2465 GCA_031376145.1 Alphaproteobacteria bacterium | reverse complement strand
TCTTCGGAAAAATAAAAGAGTTCAGAGGCATAGCCACGAGATACGATAAACTTGTTCGTCGATTCCTTGCAGGCATTAATATCGTATTGATTGCTTTTTTCGCTAGGAATTATCTAAAAATAATTGTCAACACGGCCTAGTGTCTTTCCGGAAAGACGAAGAAAAGTGATGGATGGTAAGTCTTCATGTGCGATAAGTATAGAGATTCTTACAGAATTTATGGTAGATCCTCGTAATGAAAATTCTGATCATCGAAGATGATATCCAGGTTGCCGCCTATATTGCCAAAGGGCTGAAAGAGGCTGGCCATAACGCAGACGTTGCCCATGATGGTGATAACGGCTTGTTTCTGGCAACCACAGAAAACTATGACGTTCTGGTGGTGGATCGTATGCTGCCAGGGCTTGACGGGCTTAGCGTGATTCAGCAGTTGCGGGGCAGCGGGCATGCAGTGCCGGTGTGCATACTCAGTGCGCTTGGCGATGTGGACGATCGTGTAAAAGGATTGCGGGCGGGTGGTGATGATTATCTGGTGAAACCATTTGCGTTTGTTGAACTGCTGGCGCGTCTTGAAATTCTGGGGCGGCGTGTGCAGTCAGGTGTACAGAATACGGTCAGCAGCCTGCATTGCCGGGACGTGCAGTTGGATTTGCTGACACGTAAGGTCAAACGCGGGCATCATCAGATTGACCTGCAGACGCGGGAATTCGGCCTGCTGGAATATCTGCTGCGGCATAAGGGGCATATAGTGACGCGCACCATGTTGCTGGAGGCTGTCTGGGCGTATCATTTTGATCCACAGACCAATGTCATTGATGTTCATATCAGCCGATTACGGAAAAAAATTCATGATCAGGATGGCAGTTTTATAAAAACGGTGCGCGGTGCAGGATATATCATTGAAGACAGCCTCTAGACGGTATTATCAAAGCTCAAGCTTTAAAATGGCAGCATTGTTTACGGTGCTGCTCGGGGTATCGGCAGTGTTGCTGGGATATTACCTGTTTGATTTTGGCAAACGGAATTTTCTACGGGAAACGGAAGCGGTGATTGACAACGACATCGCCTATATTCTGATGGACGTTGCCAGTGGTTCCGGCACCAAAGATGTTGCCAGTCTCATTGCCTGGAAATCGCGACAACATGGCGCAACCGTTTATTTTTATCAGCATCCAGATGGTCGACGGCTGGCCGGTAATCTTACAACCATGCCCCCCGAGGTCTGGCCGATTAAGGAGGGGGTTATTGGCTTTACCCTGCCACACCGCCAGAATGGACAGCATCTGTTTGCCGGTAAAATTCACACGTTTGGTGATGGTGCGCAATTACTGGTCGCACGCGATATTCATGATATTAATCAGTACTATGTGCGTTTGAAAATGATCAGTGGTCTGGTCATGCTGTTCATGCTGCTGGTTATTCTGGTGAGTTTTTTGATCAGCACGTTTGTAGTGCGGCGTATTAATGCCATTTCCATGACGGCGCGCCGGATTATGACCACCGGTGATCTGTCGCAGCGTATTGCCGTGCATACCAGTTGGGATGATTTGAGTGATATGGCGCAGACGCTCAATGCATTGCTGCAGCGTATTGAGGTATTGATACAGGGCGTTCGAGACGTCAGTGATAATATTGCCCATGATCTGCGGACACCGTTGACGCGCCTGCGCAATCGACTGGATGAGCTCAAAAACCAGCCGGTGGATGGGGAACAGATGCAGGCACTTGGTGTTGAAGTCGATCATATTCTGCAGACGTTTAACGCCCTGTTGCGCATTGCCGTGCTGGAAAAATCGGCGCGCCAGCAGGCTTTTAGCGATGTGGACGTGGCGGCGCTGCTGGGTGATGTGGTTGAGATGTATGAACCCCTGGCAGAGGAGCGTGGTATTGTTATTCACAAACACTGCCCACCTGCTGTCATGGTGACCGGGGATAAAGACCTGTTGTTTCAGGTATTCGTCAATCTTATTGATAATGCGGTTAAGTTTTCACCCGATGGGGGGAATATTGAGGTGACCTGCAGGACGGAGGACACTGCTACACAAATTCAGATTATTGATCAGGGTGCTGGTATTGCGGTTGAAGATCGGGCGCGGGTCTTTGACCGTTTTTATCGTACAGACTATAGCCGCACCACCCCGGGAACCGGCCTTGGGTTAAGCCTGGTAAAGGCGGTGCTGGATATGCACCAGGTGCAGATTACCCTGTCGGATCATTCGCAAAACACCGCGCAGAATCCCGGATTATGCGTGACGCTGCTTTTTCAACAATGCAGGCTTGCCAACGGTTGATATGATCCGCTATAGAGGCGGGCATCATCTGGAGTTTTTATGGCTGTTCTTATTAACAAAAATACCAAAGTTATCTGTCAGGGTTTTACCGGTGCGCAAGGTACCTTTCACTCTGAGCAGGCTGTTGCCTACGGTACGAAAATGGTGGGTGGCGTTACGCCTGGCAAGGGTGGC
>JANMDF010000242.1:0-2903 GCA_031376145.1 Alphaproteobacteria bacterium | reverse complement strand
GACAATCAAAGCCCAGCTTAAAAACTGTCGGGTGTTCGGACTGCCTGCCATGATGACCCGTAAGGTTCTTGAAGGCATTGTGAAGCGGTATGTGCAGGAGATGGAGGGATAACCCTTTTGATTACGGGAAAATGATTGAACAAGACCTGTAGATGTTTTACCAAAATAGAACTTATGAAAAATATTGGCTGTCATTCTGAACGAAGTGAAGAATCCCAAGACATTAACGAGATTCTTCTCTACGCTCAGAATGACAGAAATGTTCATTACGCGTAAGTCCTGCAGAATGTATAACATAACGGAAATGACCTATGCCCATTGAAATCCTGATGCCTGCTTTAAGCCCGACAATGACCGAGGGCAATCTTGCCAAATGGCACAAAAAAGAAGGTGATACCATCAATGCTGGCGATGTGATTGCTGAGATTGAAACCGATAAAGCCACCATGGAAGTCGAAGCCGTTGACGAAGGCATTCTGGGGAAAATTCTGGTGGGCGAGGGGACACAGAGTGTGCAGGTCAATCAGGCTATTGCTGTGTTGCTGATTGAGGGCGAATCAGCAAAAGATATTGCTGTGACGGCCAGCAAAACCCCTGCACCAGCAACAGCAGAAAAAGTCGTGGTGGCGGCCAATGATAAAGCCGCACCAGCAGTTGCCATGCACCCCGCGCCTGGTGGTGGCCGTGTTTTTGCCAGTCCGCTGGCAAAACGGATTGCTGCAGAACGAGGTATTGATCTGAAAACCATTAAAGGTAGCGGCCCGAATGGCCGCATTGTGCGGGCGGATGTGGAAAACGCCAAGGCGGCGGGTGCGAAACCAGCCAGTGCGCCAGCCGCAGCGTTTGGCTTGCCACCGGCACGCATGGAGCCAAACAGCAATATCCGCAAAGTGATTGCCAAACGGCTTACGGAGTCCAAACAGCAGGTACCGCATTTTTACTTGAATATTGATGTGGAACTGGACGCGCTGCTGAGTTTACGCAAACAGATCAATGCCCGGGATGGCGCGGTGAAACTGTCGGTGAATGACTTTATCATTAAGGCCTGCGGCCTGGCGTTGATGGAAGTGCCAGCCGCCAATGCGTCATGGACGGATGAGGGCATTCACTATTATGAATGGCCGGATATTTCCGTGGCGGTGGCCATTGATGGCGGGTTGATCACCCCGATTATCCGCCAGGCGCATGACAAGCGATTACCGGCTCTTTCTGAAGAAATGAAAGATCTGGCGGCGCGGGCGCGTGCCGGAAAACTGAAGCCGGAAGAGTTTCAGGGCGGTACGTTCAGCCTGTCCAATCTTGGTATGTTTGGTATCAAAAACTTCAATGCTATTATTAACCCGCCACAAGGCTGCATCCTGGCGGTGGGGGCTGGCAGTGAACAGGCCGTGGTGAAAAATGGCAAGATTGAAATTGCCAACGTCATGACGGCTACCTTGTCTGTCGATCACCGCGTGGTCGATGGCGCGGTGGGGGCGCAGTTCCTGGCCGCGTTTAAAAAGCTGGTCGAGGATCCCTTAAGTCTGGTATTATAACAGGGTATGCACACCCTTGATACCTTACTCCCCATCTTACGGACGGCCAAACAGGAGCTGATGACGCGCTATCCCATTACAGAGATGGCGGTGTTTGGCAGCTATGCCCGGGGTGAGGCCGATGCGGACAGTGACCTTGATGTTTTATACGTAATGGATTTTGATCAGCAATCCTGCTCTTTGTTTGATATTATTGATATTAAAGATTTTATTACAGAAAAAACCGGCATTCAGCAGATTGACTTGATGAGTAAACGCCGCCTGAAGCCGTTTCTGGCACCACGTATTCTTGGTGAGGCGCGGACACTGTGAGACGAATGGAGACAGGTATGCGCAGCAAAAGAATCAGCTCATGAAACCCCGCCGCACCAGGCCACCACACCGCAAAGATACTGTTAAAAAGCCATTTGTCGCTCCCGACATTACCCTGGTCGTGGGGATTTATGCGAAAAGCGGTAAGCAGCACAGTGCAACGCCCACCAACCGACGACTCAAAAAAGACATTCAGCTGATTGAGCTGAATGGCCTGAAGCCGATTCCTGGTGATCTGTTGCGCATAGAATTATTGCCCAGTAAAGGCGCGCAGCGTTTTGACCGGTTTTTGCAGGGTAAAGTGCTGGCGATTCTGGGGCAACAGGATGATCCCCGCTGTATCAGCCTGATTACGCTGAATAACTATGACGTGCCCATGGATTTTCCCGTTGAGGCTGTCAAGCAGGCCGAAGCCGCCAAGGGGATTAAGCTCGGCAAACGCACGGATTTACGGGATCTGCCGCTGGTAACCATTGATGGGGCAGATGCCCGCGATTTTGATGATGCCGTGCATGCCGCCCCTGATCCTGGCAATACTGGGGGCTATATTGTTACCGTGGCCATTGCCGATGTGGCGCACTATGTGCGACCCAATGATGATCTCGATCTGGAGGCGCAAAAGCGCGGCAATTCAGTATATCTGCCGGATATGGTCGTACCCATGCTGCCCAAAGCCTTAAGCAACGGCTGGTGTTCACTAAACCCACATGAAGATCGTGGTTGCCTGGCGGTGCGGTTGCATATTGATAAAAACGGGATCGTTAAGAAACACCACTTCATGCGCGGCCTGATGCGTTCACAGGCACGCTATACCTATGATCAGGTACAGGCACAGATCACTACCAAGGCCCTGGATGTGCACATTGCGCCGCTCTTTGCCGCCTATCAGCTGATGCGTAAAGCGCGTGAAAAACGTGGCGCGCTGGATCTGCACAGCAGCGAGCTGGATATTCGCTTTAATGATGCGCATGAAGTCAGTGCGCTGGTGCCGGAAACCGGCAATGCCGCGCATGAACTGATCGAGGAGTGCATGGTGGCGGCCAATGTCGCGGCGGC
>JANMDF010000240.1:0-3588 GCA_031376145.1 Alphaproteobacteria bacterium | reverse complement strand
GGGGCATAATGTCGTTGTACTGGATGACCGTACCTTTGCCAGGACGGCAACAATTTTTGGTTCCCGCAAGTTCGGTATTCCGCACCTTAACAAGCATGTGCTGGATACATGCCGGAATTTAAGGCCGGATATGCTGTTGCTGGGGCATTGTCAGATGGTCTGGAATATGACGCTGGAGTCGGTGCGCAAGCAACTGCCCAATATCCGTATGGCCTACTGCAATGTTGATCCCCTGTTTGATTCCACAAACTGTGGGCGGATCAGCAATCGCGCCGAAACCGTTGATGCCGTGTTCTGTACAACAGCAGGCCAGCATCTGAAGCCTTTTGCCGGTAAACGGGCAGGCGTGCATTTCATGCCGAATCCATTTGATCTGGCGATAGAACGGCATCGTGCCTTTGCTACACCAGACGCAGCATACACAGCAGATGTGTTTTATGGTATTGGTGGGGTATATAAGGGCGATACTCGCCCGGACTTTATCCGCCGCCTGCAGGCAGCGTGCCCGGAAACACGCTTCCGAATTCAGGGGATGTTTGGTGTGCCGTATATTAATGGAGCACCGTTCATGGAAGCCCTGAGTGCCGCAAAAATGGGGCTGAACAACAGCCGTGATAACAGCATGTATCTCTATTCCTCTGACCGCATGGCACAGTACATGGGCAACGGCCTGATGGTATTTATGGATCGTGCCAGCGGTTTTGATCAGCTGTTCGATGATACAGAAATCGCTTTTTATAAAACCGAGGATGAACTGGCCGAAAAGGTGCGTTATTATACAAAGCATGACGCCGAGCGCCGTACGGTTGCGGAAAACGGATGGCGTAAAGGGCATGCGCTGTTCAGCAGTAATCTGGTGGCACAATACATACTTGATGTTACATTAGCTAACCCACTTAGTCAGAATTACGCCTGGCTGGTTGAGGCCGCCTGATATGTGTGGCATTGCCGGTATTTACAGCAACACCCCGAGTGCCTCAGTGCCAGCAGCGTTGGCAGTCATGGCGCAAAAACTTGCCCATCGTGGGCGGGACGGGCAGGGGACATTTCATGATGGCTGCTTCAGTCTGCAACATACACGCCTGTCAATTGTGGATGTTGCAGGGGGTGTACAGCCATTTGTTTCTGATAATCTAGCCGTGGTAGCGAATGGTGAGATTTATAATCACCTGGATTTGCGCCGCGCGTTCAATGCGTATCCTTATGTAACGCAATCGGATTGCGAAACGATTCTGCCGCTGTACACGGCATATGGGACGGACTTTGTAAAACATCTGCGTGGTATGTATGCGATTGCCATTGTTGACAGAATCAAAAAACGGCTGATTCTGGCACGGGATCCCTTTGGTATAAAACCGCTGTATTATGCGTACACGGAAGCAGGTCTGCTGTTTGCTTCCGAACCACAGGCACTGCTGGCTAGCACTATGGTGTCATGGTCTGCCAACACGCATAAAATTGCTGAAATTTTCCACCGGCAATTTACCAGTGGTGCGGAGACAGTATTTGCGGGAATTTTTCGCGTACTGCCAGGGGAAGTCCTGGTTTTTGAAAATGGGCAGTTGGTGTCACAACAGATAATCCAACCGTTGACGGCGTTGTCAGTGTCAAAAATAGGCAGCAATAATGCCGCCACGGCACTGCATGCAAAACTGCAGGACAGTGTGGCACTACATCAAAGCACCGAAGTACCCTTTGGTTTGTTTCTGTCCGGTGGCATTGATTCGGCAACCCTGGCGCATATGGTTAAGCGGCGGCCACTGATTGCCTATACAGCCTGGTTTCCGGAATCACCAGAGCATCAGGACGAGCGGCAGAATGCAAGAGATACCGCCAAAGCCGTGGGGCTGGATCACCGGTTAGTCGAGGTGACGGCGGCTGACTTCTACACAAAACTGCCCCGCATTGCGGCGGCCATGGATGATCCGGTAACGGATTATGCACTGATTCCAACATTTTGCCTGGCAGAACACGCCGCAAAAGATGTGAAAGTTGTATTGATTGGCGAGGGGGCGGATGAGGTGCTGGCGGGCTATGGCCGGTATCGCAAATACACGCGGCCATGGCCGTTTGGTAAGATATCACGGCCACGCAGCAGCTTCAGTGAACATCTGCAGGTGCTGCAGTCTTCCATTCAGCCTTTTGATCCCTGCCTCTCGCCAGTATCAGCAGGATATAATCGCCTGCAAACCTTACAGGCAAGGGATTGCGGTGATCCGCTTAGCCATGGTCTGCTGGCGAAGGTGGATCGATGCCTGATGTATCATGGTATTGAGGGGCGGGTGCCGTTTCTGGATATGCCGCTGGCACAGTTCTGTTTTGCGCTGCCAGATCGTCTGAAAATTCGCGGTGGTTATGGCAAGTGGCTGTTGCGGCAGCATCTGCATACGCACCTGCCCACCGCACCGGCCTTTGCCCGCAAGCGTGGCTTTACGGTTCCTGTCGGAGACTGGATAGCGGCGAAAGCAGAGACATTAGGGGCACTGGTAGCCGCACAGTCCGGTATTCAGGAATTTTGTGATCCCGCTGCTGTGCGTGCCATGTTTGCCGCGCCACGCCGTGGGGCGGTGGATAGTCTGCGCTGGAAGCTGTTATTCTTTGCCCTCTGGCATCAACACCATTTTTGTGGTGTTGCGGGCGATGGCAGCATTGAAGAAGTACTGGCGCAACAGCCAATGCGTAAACACAATGCCCAGCAATCCGCCCATCAGCACATCACTGATGTAATGACTGCCCAGGATCACACGGCTCATGGCAATCAGCAGGGCACTGCAATACCACAGCCATCGCCAGCGCGGGTAGAAATGGCCTAACACTACTGCGGCCGCCATTGCTGTATCGCTGTGGCCGGATGGAAACGAGCCGTAGTCTGAACCGAAGGTGAACCAGTGAAAGCCGTAAATATCTTCATTGACCAGCATTCGGGGGCGGGCGCGGGCGAAGATGACTTTGAGAACATTCACTAATATACCATTGGCAACCATGACCATGCACATGGTGCGGGCGAAATGCAGGGTGGGCAGATACGTTCGTACGTTTCCTGTCATCCTGAGCGCAGCGAAGGATCTATTGATGATCCAGGATTCTTCGCTGCGCTCAGAATGACAAGAAGTGCTGCGTTTTGCGCTCAACGAATGCACGCTCCACAACAAACCACTTCCCACAATCCAGTACCAGGCCTCGCCAAATTCGGTAATAAAGCGAAAAGCGCTACGGATTAACGGGATATCCTCCTGGTTCATATGCAACCACCATGCAACCTGCATATCCCAATATTGCATGCTATAAGCGGCTATCGTGGTAATAAGCAGGCAGAAGCGGAGATTACGGCGCAGCAGCATCATGCCTCGCAAACAGGGTTAGCTGCAGCCACTTGCCACGCGAATAATTAAACACGGGGAGTGTTTGTAAGGGCTTTACCGGCAGGCCAGCGGTAGCTGCCGTGCTTAGAAACATAGGCGCGTCATCGGCATTCACCAATGCCACTGTATCAGGTCTATTCTGCATGGCAGCAACGGCCTGTTCAGGGCTGGCCAGTAATGTCCCGGTGCCGTTGAGGAAAATCAGGTTCGGTTCGCTGTAGCCAAT
>JANMDF010000222.1:0-14600 GCA_031376145.1 Alphaproteobacteria bacterium | reverse complement strand
ACCAACCCGAAACCGATACACTATCGCTTCAAACGCCGTCCGATTGTCAATCACTGACGGAAACCCTTTATTCCCTTGCTGTTCAGGAAAATACCTAGATACCAGAGCCCAACACTCATCCGTCAAATACTGTCGCCGTTTGTTGCTCATAACGCACTCCCAACAATTATTACTTTTATTGGAAAGACTTAACTCTACTTTTTAAATTGTCAACAGAGCCTAGGAAAATTATGCTGAAATCCTTGCAACACTTGAACGTATGATGAGAGATAATGGGCAAACGCCATAGATCGTGGTGATTTCTTTATTGAACACCCGCTTTGCTGAAGGCTTCCGTGCGCCTATGCAGCAACGAGCACCCCTTGCCTTGCTGGCCATTCTCGCCTATCAGTGGCGGCATCATGCAGCACCGCACCGTTTCCATCCTTGGCGCCACTGGCTCAATTGGCCAGACCACCCGTCGCCTGCTTCAGCAATACCCTGATCGCTTTACAATCCAGACGGTTGTGGCTGGCAGTGATACATCTGCCCTGGCAGAAACCGCTATTGCTCTTGCTGCCAAGCACGCGGTGGTTGCCGATGCTCAACAGTACCATGCCCTGAAAGCCGCTCTGGCTGGCACATCTATTACCTGTGCCGCAGGTGACGCAGCGGTTCTACAGGCCGCCAGTATGCCTGCCGATATTACCATCGCCGCTATTGTCGGTATTGCTGGCCTGGCTCCCACGGCAACCGCCATCGCACAAGGTAACACTGTGGCCATTGCCAATAAGGAAGCCATCGTCTGCGCGGGGCATCTGCTGCTGGATATGGCGAAAAAACACGGCACCCGCATTCTGCCCCTGGATTCTGAGCATAATGCCATTTTTCAGATTTTCTGTGCGGCACAACAACATGCCCTGGATCACATCGCCTTAACAGCATCCGGCGGCCCCTTTCGGGATCTGCCATTACAGCAATTTCACAGCATCACCCCCAAAATGGCTTGCGCCCATCCCATCTGGCCAATGGGACGTAAAATTTCGGTGGATTCTGCCACCATGATGAACAAAGGGCTGGAAGTGATCGAGGCCTGTCATCTGTTTGACTTACCAGTTGCACAGGTGCGGGTACTGATCCATCCACAATCCATTATTCATGGCATGGCAACATATCAGGACGGCAGCACTTTGGCACAGCTTGCCTTGCCGGATATGACTGTACCGATTGCCTATGCGCTTGGTTATCCGGAACGCCTGCCCCTGAACACGCCCCCGCTGGATCTGGCACATATTGGCAATCTGACATTTACAAGGGCAGATGCCCAGCGTTACCCCTGCCTTAACCTTGCCATTGAGGCTTTCAAGGCTGGTTCCAGTGCCTGCATTACCCTGAATGCCGCCAACGAGGTTGCCGTTGATGCATTTTTGCACGGAAAAATAAATTTTAACGGTATTTATAAATTAATTGCAGATATGCTTGCGAGTGCCCCCACTTTTAGCGTAGAATCATTGTCGGATGTGTATGCTGTTGACAGCAGCACCCGCCACCGCGCCCAACAGCACCATAAGGCATCAGCCCATGTTTGATACTCTGTTTCAGTACGATCTTGTCCCCTTTCTCGTCACCCTGACCGTTCTGGTCTTTATCCATGAGCTGGGGCATTATCTGGTGGCGCGCCGCTGTGGCGTAAAGGTTGAAGCATTTTCCATTGGTTTTGGGCCAGAGCTGTTTTCGCGCACTGATAAACACGGTACCCGCTGGAAATTCTGCCTGGTGCCGCTTGGTGGTTATGTCAAGATGCTGGGTGATACCAACGTTGCCAGTGCCCCCATCGCCATGAAAGACATGCCGGAGGAAGACAAAAAACAAGCTTTTGCTTTTAAAACCCTGGGACAGCGCAGTGCGATTGTTGCGGCAGGCCCTGCCGCCAATTTTCTGTTTGCTATTCTTGTCATGCTGGGCTTGTTTCTCATTAAAGGCCAGCCCTATGCTCCACCGATTGCCACAGAAATTGTTGCCGATGGTGCTGCTGCCAAAGCCGGCCTGCTGCCTGGCGACCGCATTGTCCGCATTGATGATCTGACCATCGCCAGCTTTAATGATGTCCAGCGCTATGTGCGCATGCGCGGCGGTGAATCACTGCATTTTGAGATTTTGCGCAACGGTACACCCTTATCATTAACTATTATACCACAGGCCGTTGCGACGACCGACAACTTCGGTGGCAGTCATAAAATGGGACTGATTGGGGTTCGTTCCAGTGCGATGGAAATCCGTGAACTGTCAACCATGCAGGCCTTTACAGAGTCCGTCAAACAAACCTGGCAAATGACGGCAGATACCTTCAGATCGTTGCACCAGATTATTATCGGCGAGCGTTCGGTTAAGGAACTGGGAGGGCCGATCCAGATTTTCCAGCTTTCCGGAGAAGTAGCGGAAATTGGTATTGCTTCACTGATCATGTTTATTGCTATTCTGTCCGTGAACCTCGGACTGGTAAACCTTCTACCGATCCCGGCACTGGATGGTGGGCATCTCTTGTTCTACGCTTATGAGGCTGTATTTGGTAAACCGATGAGTATTCGTGTTCAGGAAGCAGGTGCAATGGCTGGGGTTGGCCTGATCATTCTACTTATTGTCGTTGTTACCTGGAATGATATTGCCCGCTTGATTTAACATATGTCAGCCCCCCGCGTGGTCATAATAGCCGGCGAAGCTTCCGGCGATTTTCTGGGTGCCAATCTTATAAAAGCCCTGCACCGCAAGACCCCTGATGCTGTTTTCACAGGAGTTGGCGGCCACTTGATGCAGACAGCAGGCTGTCCGACACTTTTTCCAATGCAACATCTGAGTATTATGGGGCTGACAGAGGTTATCCCACATATCCCGAAAATCCTCCGCCTGATGCACCAGGTTATTCAACACGTCGAGGATACCCAGCCTGATATTGTCATCACCATTGATGCGCCAGGCTTTAACTTCCGTCTGGCACAGGAATTGAAGTATTTAAAAGATAAGAAAAAAATCCACGCCCAACTGATCCATTACGTCGCTCCCAGCGTCTGGGCATGGAAGAAAAAACGGGCAGCACGCATTGCCCGTATCTATGATCACCTTTTATGCCTGCTGCCTTTTGAGCCTCCTTATTTTACACCACATGGCCTTGCTGCAACCTTTGTTGGCCATCCCATTATTGAATCCGGGGCTGCACATGGCAACGGCACTGCATTTCGCATGCGCCACAGTCTACGGCATGACATGCCCACCCTTGGATTGCTGCCCGGCAGTCGGCGCGGTGAAATCACCCGGATGCTGCCGATATTCCTGCAGACAGCTGCAAACCTTGCGCAACGCTATCCCGGCCTGCAGGTTGTGTTACCCACGTTCCCACACCTGCTACCCCAGACAGAATCCATTGTCAGAGCCTCGCCCTTAAAAATAGTGGTTACTGCCGATCAATCAGAAAAATATGATCTGCTCAATGCCTGTGATGTTGCCCTGGCGGCCAGCGGCACGGTCAGTCTGGAGCTTGCCCTGGCGAAAATCCCGGCTGTCATTGGCTATAAAATCTCCCCCATCACCCACATGATTGTTAAACGCCTTATTAAAGCCCCGTATGCCAGCCTGCCCAGCCTGCTGCTGGAAAAGCCCGTATTTATTGAAAAACTCCAGAACGAGTGCACTGCCGGTGCGCTTGAAGCATCCCTGATACCCTATTTTACCCAGCCAGAAATCGTGACGGCATTCAAGGAAGACTGCAGTCACGTCTTTGCAAAACTGATGCCCCTTACCGGTGAAGGCCCCTCCGAACGTGCGGCAAATATTGTTCTGCAACAACTTGCCCTTCATCATCATTAACGCTATTTTAAGCATTGCCTGCCAATAGTGAATGTCAAATTGAACGTAGGTGTACTGCGCGTGACGACGGCAAGTGGTAATAACGATGATCAACATCAACCCTCAGCCCTGGCGGATAATCTGCGCCAGGCTCTGCGCCGCATGCAGAATGCTGCGCCTGATGATGCGACATCACCACCGGATGACACAACCCGGAAACTCAGTACACTGGTACAGCGCGTGCGGGCTGATGCTGAAAAAGCCGCACTTGAAGATGCACAAGCCCCTGAATCTCCCAGCCGCCGTCTGCGCCGGTTGATGCGTGAGCAACAGGAAGATAACCCCACCGCATCCATGCCAGTCATGTCTGCGCCAGAACCAGTTGCAGAGCTAGTTGCAGAACCCGTTACGAATGACACTCCCGCCGCAGATTTAGTTTTAAGAGAGTCGACACCATACGAAGATATCCCTGCCCCTACAGCACCCACAGAACACACTGAAAACGATGCCCCTGAAATTGTAGCATCATTTGCACCCGCCGCTATGCAGGAATCATCAACAGACCTGCAGGCATCTGAAGCACCGGCAGAACCCATACAAGAGCCTGCTCTTCAAGCTGAGCAAACTGTCCTGCCTGCAATACCGGAACCAACGCTGCAGCTCCACAACCCCGAAGACACCCTGCCCTTTTCGATTCGTGATCTTATCAATGCTGCGACTGATGAAAAAGACACGTACACCCCGCCCGTGTTTGTGGCCCTCGCTGTAGAAACCAGTGCTGCGCAACCGGATTTCATCCCGGATGAACCGCAGCAGCTGATCCCTGATACGCCTGCGCCACTGGCAGATCTGCCATTTACCCCCATGGATCTTTCCCCTTCCCCCACGCCTGCGGCGGAAGAAGCCCCCATATTCCCGGAACCTGTCCAGGATGAACCATTCCATATACTGGAACCCTTAACCGCTCACGAAGAAGCAGGTGAACCAGATGCCTATCAGAATACTGGCGATGACCCTGTAGAACAGGCTCTGTCCAGTACTATTCTGCACAACTGGCAGGAACCGCCTGCATTAGAAGTCAATTCAATTTTGCTGCAGGATCCAGACACAGCGTCGCTTGATATGATGCAAGATCAAGAGACACAGCCTGTTGAACCGGTAAATACAGCTGTCTCTTCAGAAGATACTATCTACCACCGTACGGTTGGCATGCTAGACGAGACTAGCGAATCGCCTGCACATGTACTGGACGTACACGCGGACGGTGAGAGACACCACAGTCAGCAGGACAACCTATCGCTGATAGACAATATGACGGGCGCACCCACCGCACCGCTGGCAACAGAAACACCTATTGCTGCACTGGCCGCTGTGTCTCTGCAGGATCGTCTGCAAGCCAGCCTTGCAAAATTAAAAGAATTATCCCCGCCAGAAGAAACCCATGAAGCACCTGTGCCTGCAACAACAGAACAGTCAAACAGTTTAATAGAGCCTGTCGCACCCCCCATCAATTCTGCTGACCGAATTAGACAATTACTGGCTCAAAAACAGCCTGACATCCAACCACCTGCACCTGAACCAACACCAACCACTGCCCCTGATATCAGTATCTCTTCAACAAACCGCCTGCGGCAGTTACTGGCAAATAAGATACCGCCCCCCGTTGCTGTGGATCCAGTAATTGCCGCCGTTGATACAGCACCTGAAACCGAAACCCCCTCCGAACGCCTGGCACGCTTCTTACGTGAACGTCAGACGCAAAAAACACAAGCACAACCTCTGGCACAACCAGAAACCGATGCAGGCAGTGACTTCCGCAATTTTCTGGATGATACGCGTGACCTTGCCGCTGATATTTCTGAAGATTCTCTCTCTGCAGGTCGCCGTGACCTTGAAGAGGTCTTAAATCAAACAACGCCGCTAAATCTAGCCAAATCCGCGCCGGAACCGGAAAATTTACAGGCCTATAAACCTGTAGCCAGCTACGAACGTCCCAAACCCAGCCCCAATTTTCAGAGAATACCCGCCAAAGGCAACGCACTGGAAAATCTTGAAGCGCGGATGGCGGAATTGCGCCGCACCCAGATTGGCCGCATGGCACTGTCCCTGATTGATTTTTCGCGTAATGCTTTAAGTGTCTTAACCTGGACTGTCATCTGGCTGGGCCTCAGCTGGCTGACGTTAAGCACCTCCATCGTTGGCTTTGATATTTTCAGCAACCGTTATTGGCAGGCATTGCAGACCGTCTATAACTCCGGCCAACCTGTCCCCTGGCGATACATCGGTGGCTTTGCCGTGATGCTGTTGATCTGGACGGCAGGTGCGGTTATTTTCTGGCGTGGTGGCTGGAAGTATGTGCAGAATGTTTATGGATTTGCTGGCAAAGCCGTTTTACTGCCGGTTGGATTTATCATGCTGGCTGCTTACAGCGCGTATAAATTTTTCCTCAACATGAAAGACCGCTTTGGGCGTTAAAACGCATCCAGAAAACCTTCGAGCTGCGTTTCAAAATTGCTTTGAAACAGCTGCAGACCAGCACTCAAACTGACTGCCATCACCATAAAACTTAATGCCAGCTGTACCGGCATGGCGATAAAAAAAATCTGCAGTTGCGGCATCAACCGTGCCAGCAATCCCATGCCAACGTTAAAAACCAGTGCAACCACTGTCATCGGCGCGGCAATCTGCATTGCCACCGCAAAAGAATGGGACAGCAGGTGTGTCAGATAATCCGCCATGTCGGCAAGCAACAGGCTTTTGCCAGGCACAAACAGGCTGTAGCTGTCTACCAGTGCCTCCAATGCCAGGTAATGTAAGTTTGTCGTAAAAACAATTGCAATGCCAATCATCATAAGAAAGACACTGACAACCCCTGCCTGCTGACTCATGGCGGGGTTGAAAATCATGGCGTTGCTTAATCCCGCCTGCATCCCGATCGCCACCCCTGCCGTATCAAGAACCAGAAACAGAATTTTGCTGATCATCCCCATAAAAAAACCGATAGCCACTTCTCCAGCCAGCATTGCCAGCAATATACCTGGCTGATCTGGCAGATCTGGAACCTGTATCAGCGGCATCAACACAAGGCTCAGCATCGCTGCCAGGGCGATGCGGGCACGCCCATAAACATACCCCTCTCCAATCCCCGGCAGCAGCATCACCATGGTACCCAGACGGGCAAGAATAAAAATAAACGCGAAAACTTCCTGCGGTAAAAATTCGGCCAGATTCATTGTACGGCTGCAATGCGATCAAACAGACCGTTGGTAAATGCCTCCAGGATCTCGTACATGAAAGGAAATACAAAAACCAACCCCAGCAGCACCGACACAATTTTAGGCACAAAGGACAAGGTCATTTCCTGAATCTGTGTCAATGCCTGTACCAGTGAAATCGCCAGACCAACAAACAGGGCAATCAGCAGCAGGGGCAGACTCATTTTTAACGTCACCCACACTGCCTCACGGACAACATCCAGTACATCAGGAAATTCCATGTTACCACCCGCCTTTGCGGACGATACCATACCGGCAAATACGCCTGTGTGCTGCACGATTTATGTACCGCCAGTACATTTATTCCATAAGCGTGGATTTTATGCAAAAATACTTGCGTAACGCTGTGTAAGCGACTAATGATGCAGTCCGTTTTTAAATTACACAATATACCGGTGCGCCCATGAAAGCTGATATTCACCCCGACTACCATGATATTACCATCGTCATGACGGATGGTACCAGCTTCAAAAGCCGTTCCACCTGGGGAAAACCCGGTGATACACTGCGCCTGGATATTGACCCACTCACGCATCCGGCCTGGACAGGTGGCAATCAGCGCCTGATGGACACTGGTGGCCAGCTGTCACGCTTTAACAAGCGCTTTAAGGATATCAAATTCGGCGGTTGATCATATCCTGTCTGGATTAAACGCCTGCAGCACCTGAATGTGATACAACGCTTCACGGTTTGTAAGACCCTGATAGCATTCCTGCAGGTTTGTCACTTTTTTCTGCAAGGCAGGATCGTCTACTTGTACATCTGGCCACCATTCCCCGGCACCATATGTGTGCGGGAAAACTTTGAGATCTTCGCGATCGACAAGCACGGCACGCCCAGCATGCCCAAGGTAATGCATAGCATTCCGCATATTAATGTCGTTTCCCGTTATTCCGCTGGCACCCAGGCTGTTTTTTAATGTTGCTGTTTTGATGCTATCGATAGCGTCTTTGTGCAGGCGCGGCATGACTTCCAGATAAAAATCCTCATGCCCGAAGTGCCGAAAAGGATAAACCCATAACCCTAATGGCTGTGGAATACGCGGGTCATTGAGGATCAGCGGCACGCGGCGTTCAATGGGTGCCGGATATTGAAAAGACAATGCCGATACCTTGATCACATGGTTACTGGTATCAGCAAAAACAAAACTGGATGCACCCATCCCAGCGGGGGTTAAATCCCCATCAAAACCATTGTGGCGCAAATCAACAGCCATGGCGCGGATTAAATCTGGTTTGTCCAGCAGTGCAGTTTTATTCTCAATCGCAAATGCCTTAACTTTCACTTCAAACCAGACATCGTTTACAGAAAAATCGTTAATCATTGCGGTAAGCGCCGCGTTGGTCATTACCTCTTCAAATCGTGCCATAAATTCTCCTGCACACCATGCTCATCTGCCTTGCGGACGATGAATTTCAAGAACACGCTGTATGACATGTGCAGCCGTATGCTGCAGCGCATCAGCCGCAACCATAAATAAGCGATCGCGGGCGGCCAGTGCATTGTGTCAGATCAGATCGCGTAAAATCACAGCCAAAATAGTTAATGGACAGCATGTCTGATGGCGACACCGTCTTTCCAATAAAATCTTGGGACCGTTGATCACTCATAGAATATGACATGCTATCAATTGTGTATCTCAGGAAAAGAAAAAACCCCGCTTATGACAGCGGGGCAGTTTTAGCTAACAAGGAAATCTGTCATTCTTTACTTTATGCGGCCAGTTTCGCCGACACCATACCATCCAGGCGGGTCAGGCGATTATACAGGCCAGCACTGCGCTCCAGCAGGGTTTTCAAACCCAGGGGCAGGTGTTCGGATTGTTCGGCTTCATGCACACGGCATACATCATCATTGGTGATGCTAAAGCCCTGGGCGCGGGCATCATCCCAGGTCATTTCGCCATTGTGTACGGCTTTCTGTGCCAGCAGCCAGGAAATCATTTCCAGTAAACGGGTGGTCAAGCGGGTTGAATGATAGGTCACTTCCAGGCGGGCATCGGCTTCCAGACTCTTCTTCACCGCCGGCATCGCATATACCATGTAATTGCGGGCTTCGATCAACAGACCATAAGCCTCATCATAAATGCGATCAATCATCGAAACGGCGTTGTTCTGAAATGTGGTCATTGCCCTGATCCTTTGAATATAGTGTTGCTCTGTATATGAAACAGTAGACCACAACTTTATTTCTTTTTCAAGAAAAAATTACATCAAATTTGAATTAATTTAATTTGTGATTTTTATCACAACGTTTAACACATTGATAATACGACTTACGCGAAACACCAACGTTCCCGTTTTCCCGGCGAATGCCGGGATCCAGAACTTATTGATTTTGCTGGATACCAGCTTTCGCTGGTAAAACGAATAGAACTGTAAATCACGTTACTGCGTAAGTCCTTGATATTTAAGGGGTACCTCTATTAACCCCGTATCTCCGGCGAAAGCCGGAGTCCATCTTATTGTTTTTCCTGGATACCAGCTTTCGCCGGTAAAACAAAAGAGGGGTTAATAGAGGTGCCCTAAGGAAACATCCCGATTCTTGGCAAGGCTAATGTCTCATCAAACCCAAACCGCACGTTCATATTCTGCACCGCTTGACCACTTGCCCCTTTGACCAGGTTATCAATCGCCGACGTAATAATCACCTGATCCGGTACACAGCCTGGACTGACGCCAATCTGACAGACATTACTACCACGCACGTTACGGGTAGACGGCGTTTGTCCGAATGGTAATACCTGTACAAACGGCTCATGAGCATACTGCCCCACCAGTGCCTGATGCACCTGTTCTGCCGCACCCTGCACATAAATCGTTGATAAGATGCCGCGATTGATGGGCAGTAAATGCGGGGTAAAGGTTAAGCGCACAGGCGCACCCAGTGCCAGGCTGCACCCCTGCTCAATTTCCGGCAGGTGCCTGTGCTTACCAATGCCATATGCCTGAAAACCTTCCTGCACTTCCGCCGCCAGGCTGGATTCCTTCAGGCTCCGCCCTGCCCCGCTGACGCCGGACTTGGCATCAATAATGATCCCTTCAGGGCGGATCAATTTTTTCACCAGCAAGGGCATTAACGGCAGCAAACTGCTGGTAGGATAGCAACCAGGGTTGGCAATCAGGCGCGCTGTGCGCACAGCATCACGGGCGTGTTCTGTCAAGCCATACACGGCTTGCGGTTGTAGTGCCGGTGCCTGATGCACCCCGTACCATTGCTCATAAACTGCTATATCTTTAAGGCGGAAATCTGCCGATAGATCAATAACCACACAGGATGCTGGCAATCCGGCAATCACCTGCTGGCTGGTGGCGTGCGGCAGGCAGCAGAAAACCACGTCAACGGCTGAAAAATCGACATCCTCAATTTTACATAATATAGGGAGATCAAAACCGCTCAGGGCAGGAAACAGGGCACGAATATCATTACCGGCCTGGCGTTCACCCGTTAAAACCTTAACGCGCACCTGCGGATGCCCAAGCAGCAGGCGCAATAACTCAACGCCTGTGTAGCCACTGGCACCTAAAATCGCAACAGACAGGGGGGTAGTCGGTGCCATTCTTTATTTTTCTGACTTCTGCGTTCTAGCTTCTGGCTTCTGCATTTCTACCCCCTGCAATGCATCCATTTTTTTCTGCATATCCTGCAGCTGCTGCTGCAGCATCTGAATGGCCTGCAATTGCGCCTGTGCCAGACCATCCATGGGACTTCCTGTCCCCACTGCGCCGGGAATAGAGGTAAATGGATTAAACATTTTCATGGTCTGCTGTAACGCCCCCATGTTTGGGACTTTGCCAGGCTCAATACCGGTGAAGGGGAAAAAATTGGTCATCGTATCCTGCCAGTAATGGCGCAATTGATCCTGGTTACGCACAAAATTTACCATGGTCGCTTCCAGATAGCGCGACACCATGGATTGCATACTGTCCCCATAAAAACCAATGAGCTGGCGCAGAAAATTGGTGGGCAACAGATTATTACTGCCCTCCAGTTCAAAGATAATTTGGGTTAAGACCTGGCGGGTAATATCCTCACTGGTTTTCGCATCCTGCACCACAAAATCCACACCCGCCTTGACCATTTCGCCCAACTGTTCCAGAGTGATATAGGTGCTTGTTGCCGTATTATACAGCCGCCGGTTGGCGTACTTTTTGATCATAATGGGCTGTGTGCTGGTGGCAGTCATACGACCTCGTACATATTATGTAAAATTGTATTGAATTTTTATCCAACTCAGGTAGTATAGGCTCTGCCCAAGAATTACGCAATCGAATGTTGGTCTTATGCGCGCCGAAGCCCCACAATTTATCGACTATTACCAGGTTCTGGGAGTTGCACCTGATGCCACTCAAGCAGACATCAAAAAAGCATACCGTAAGCTTGCCAAGGAACTGCATCCTGACCTCACACAGGATGCGCAGGAAAAGCCGGTTCGTGAAGCCCGTCTCAAAACTGTCAATCAGGCCTACGAAACCCTGGGCGATCCCGAGCAGAAAAAAGCCTATGACACGATTTGTGGACAGCAGCAGCAGCAAACGTCACAGGTGAACGTTGAAAGCTGGGCGGTTTCACAGACACCGCAACAAACATCGCCATTACGCGATAGCACCCGCAAAAAACCTGTGAAAAGTGACTTTGGCACGTTTACGGGATTCTCATTACACCCCCGAGACAAATTATACGCTGCAAACATCATCAATACCGATGCACAACAGCAGAATCTTCGGGGCATCTGGATTGTTGAATCCTATATAGGACAATCGAACTTCCGTAACGCCGATCTCAGGGGTAGTAAACTTGAAGACACAACGCTGGTGCGTGTCAATCTGCAAAACATACGCGCCGGCGCATCAGCCCTGAATCGCATGGTATTTTACGGGTGCGATATGCGCGGCGCAGATTTCACCCCCGCATTTGTCGAAGTCTACAGCAATACCGGCACGCATACAAAAAGCAAAGCCACAAACCTGAACCACAGCCGGTTTAACAGGTGCAACCTGAGCGGCGCAAATCTGAACAGCACACGCCTCGGTCTGACCATTTTTAAGAATACTACCCTTACCCAGGTTAGTGCTGTTCGCGCAAAATTAGACAACAGTAGAGTATACAGCACCATACAGGGAAGACGGGTTGATGCCAACGGGATTAATCTATCTCAAGCCCTGCTAACCGATGCGAAATGGAGAGATGTTGATCTGAAGCAGGCCAATCTTATTCAGGCCGACATGCGTGGCGGGGATTTCCGGGGTTGTGATTTTACAGGTGCGGATTTACGCGGTGCGAATCTTACAGGTGCGAACTTAACCGGTGCTAATCTGACGGGTGCAGATTTACGCGGCGCGATTTTAACCCGTACAAAGTTGGAGAATGCAACATTAGATCAGTCAACGACTTATGATGCTGCTACCCGTGCCAGCATGATGACCTGGCAAAGCCCGCAGCGTATAGATCTTAAAATACTGCATGAACGGGCAAATTATAGCCGCAATTAACCCCCTCTTGCGCCTTACCAAAACCCCGCTATGCTGCAGGCATGTTTTGCCAGCCCCTCGCTATTCCAGACGTCAAGCTGATCACGCCGAAGAAATTTGGTGACGATCGCGGCTTTTTCTCAGAAACATACAATCAGCAGACAATGCATGCCATTGGGATTGCTGATTTTTTTGTGCAGGATAACCATTCCTTTTCTACCCAGAAACACACTCTGCGTGGTCTGCATTTTCAAACACCCCCATATGCACAGGCAAAACTGATCCGCGTGGTGCGTGGTGCTATCTGGGATGTGGCGGTGGACATTCGCAAAAGTTCCCCAACTTTTGGCCAATACGTCGCGGCTGAATTATCCGCCGAAAACTGGCAGCAGCTATATATTCCCGTGGGCTTTGCGCATGGTTTTATCACTTTAACGGAAAATACAGAAATTTGTTATAAAACATCTGCTATGTACGCACCCAATCATGATGCCGGTATATTGTGGAACGATCCTGCTTTACGGATCGTGTGGCCAGCAATGGCTGACCAGGTTGTATTGTCTGCCAAAGATAAAACCCTACCTGTACTCAACATGATAACAACGGTATTTGCATGACCCTGCCCGTTATCCTCATTACCGGTGGCACCGGCCAGATTGGCCAAGCATTGAAAAACCACACTGCCAGCAACCAGTATACGATACTGGCACCCAGCCGCACCATGTTCGATCTCACCCAGTCCACCACCCTTGCAGCTGCACTGGAACAGACCAAACCCAGTTTTATTATTAATGCCGGTGCCTATACACAGGTTGATCTGGCGGAGAATGAGATTGATATTGCCTTTGCCGTCAATGCCAATGCACCGTCTGCCATGGCGGTATGGTGCGGCAAGAACCACGTCCCTATGTTACATTTGTCTACCGATTATGTTTTTAATGGCCATGGTCAGACACCGTATCATGAAGACGTTGAGATGGATGCACTCAGTGTCTATGGCGCGAGCAAGAGTGTGGGCGAAAACGCGGTGCGCCAGCATTGCCCGCAGCATGTTATTTTACGCACTTCCTGGGTATTCAGCCCCAACGGCAAAAATTTTGTCAAAACCATGCTCAGCCTCGCCAGCAGACCCAGCCTGGATATTGTCCACGATCAGACCGGATGCCCCACCCCCGCTGATGCCATTGCTGATGCCATCTGGCAAATAGTGGATAAGGCACTGGGGGGACGACGCATCTGGGGAACCTATCATTATTGCGGGAAGCCCACAGCCACATGGTATGATTTCGCGGTGGAGATTTTCCGCCAGAGTCTGGCTCAAGGTTTACCTGCACCTACACAATTAAATCCTGTAACCACTGCTGATTACCCGACAGCCGCACTACGCCCCGCCTATAGTGTATTAAACTGCCGTAAAATCTACGAAACACTTGGAATTACTCAACCGGACTGGCAGGCGTATCTCCTGCCGGTGCTGCGCCAGCATAACCAGGGTTAACGGGAGTTGCCCCCAGCCGCACCACAGTAATCATGAAAAAGAACACCATGATTAGAATTAATATCCCCAGCACAACGTAATTTTTGCGTTTCAACCGGGCGGCGGATTCCTGATCTATTGCCATAAATAATCCAGTCCCAATGCCGAAAAAACGGCAAATAAATACACGATGGAATAGCCAAAAACCCGCATGGCAGCCTTATCATCGCCTTCAACTGCAAACCACAGACGGTTGGCCAGTTGCAGAAAACGCAAGCCCAATCCCAACGCAACCGCCCCATACACATAACTGGCAGCCCCAATCACCACTGGCGCCAAGCTGCACGCTGTCAAGGCCACCGTATACAGAATAATCTGCCGCTTAGTTTCAACTACACCCCTGACGACCGGCAACATGGGAATCCCAGCCTTGGCATAGTCTTTACAGCGATACAGTGCCAGTGCCCAGAAATGCGGCGGCGTCCATAAAAAAGTGATCAGAAACAACTGCCAGGGCAATGTCGCCCAGGCATCCCCTGCTACTGCTGCCCAGCCAAT
>JANMDF010000176.1:0-28874 GCA_031376145.1 Alphaproteobacteria bacterium | reverse complement strand
GGCACCCGCTTTTCCGGATCTGGGTACCGGGGAGAAGAATGCCGGTGTTTTCAAATCTACGGAAAATCTGGTTGATAACAGTGTAAAGCGCAGTACGTTCGTTGTGTACGGTGTTGCGGGTCTGGGCGTTATTGCGCTGGGTGCGATGGCCTTCTTTGGCCGATTCAGCTGGGCATGGTTTTTAGGGTTGATTGGTGGACTGGTTCTTATTGGAGCCTCACAGCTCGGCATCGGCTATATCACCAACGTTAATACCGTTTATGATTATAATAATTCAGGGCAATGATTATGTACAGGCTGATACGCGTCATCGGGTTGGTTGTGGTTGGCATGGTGTTATTCTCGATGGAGGCACTGGCCGTGCCACAATTTGCCCATATTAAAGATGGGACAAGCGATGACAAAATCTTTGTCAATGCAGAGGGACTTGTGGATAACAGCGTCAAACGCACCAGCTATATCTCTTTCGGCATTGGTGGCCTGGGTGCTATCGGGCTTGGTGCGCTGGCGTTTTTCGGGCGGTTTAACTGGGGCTGGATGATGGCACTGATTGGTGGCCTGCTGGTGATTACGGCATCGCAATTGGGCATTGGCTATATTACTGGCGTAAACAACATCTATAATCCGAATATGGGAACCCTTTAGAGGGTGTTGTCGTGCGCACTTTACCAGCCTTTCATTACATTGCAGCAAAGGCATCCCGTAACGGTGCCAGCAGATTACTTGCTTCATTTGCCGCTTGAACGTTGTTTGTCTTCCGCACCATATCCAGGCTGTATTGCATGAACTGAAAAAGTTTGCGCAGATTTTCGGCTCCGGGATTTTCAGGATCCGGCTCAATGGCATCATGCAGATGCTGTAAAATATGCTGTACCTGGCGTATACTCTCGTCACGCGCACGTTTGTTATCAACGGTGCAGTAGTATGTTACATTGTTCAGGCACTGTAATGCCTGGCTGATCAGACTGGCGATTTCACGCGGGGTCAGATAGCTGTTTTCACTGGCGAATGTGTCTTTAAAAATAATAGCGGTATTGGTAACCATGGTTGTCTCCCAATAAAACGTGATATGGGAAACGTAATGCAAGAATGATGCCATCCTTACCAATGCGAGAGCATCCGGGTCATCACTTTGGCGGTATAATCCACCATTGGAATCACGCGGCCATAATTAACCCGGGATGGGCCGACAACGCCAATGGCTCCAACAACCTGTGCCCGCGTATTGCGAAACGGTGCGACAATCACGGTACAGCCGGACACATTAAATAGTTCATTTTCAGCACCAATAAAGATCTGTACGCCTTCTGCCTGTTGTGCCGCATGCAGCAGACTGGCATAGGTACTTTTCGCTTCCAGTGCGGTAAAAAGCTTGCGCACGCGATCCAGATCCTCAACAGCCGTAACATCCTGCAGCAGGTTAGCCTGGCCACGGATAATCAAAGCCTGATTATGCTGATGGCTGTGCTGATCTCCCCCCCACAGTGCCATGCCGGTTTCAATAAGATTTGCGGATACGGCCTGCAGGCTGGCGCGATCCTGCTGCAGATCAACAGCCAGTGTCTCCATGACCTCCGCCAGCGTTTTTCCCTGAAGTTTCTGGCTTAAATACCGCCCTGCTTCTGCCAGTGCTTCACCATGAACATCTTCAGGAATCTCAATCAGACGGTTTTCGACCATCCCGCTGTCCAGCACCAAAACCACCAGGGCACGATTATCGCTTAAGCGGACAAACTCAAGGTGCTTGACGGCTTCTTCATGCTTCGGCGCAATAACCAGTCCGGCACAGCGTGCAAGGCCGGATAACGTAGATGTGGCTGTATCCAGCACCTCATCATAAGACTTGACATGCTGCTGGCCAAGATTGCGGAGCGTTGCGGCTTCATCGGGCAGAATCTGCCCCATTTCCAGCAATCCATGCACGAAATAGCGCAGTCCTGCCGCCGTTGGCAGACGCCCTGCAGATGTATGCGGGGCGTATAAAAGCCCCAGGCGTTCCAGATCGGCCATGACATTACGAATCGTGGCTGAAGACAACCCCATGCCAAGGCGTGCCGACAGGGTTTTTGATCCCACAGGCTCACCAGTATCCACATAAGCCTCTACCACATGGCTTAGAATTTCGCAGGCTCGGGGATTCAAGGGAGTATTCATGCTGCCCTCAGTCGATGTGCGTGCTGTTTGGCCTCAAAGCAATCCCACAACAGGGTTTCAATATGCGTATCATTCAGGCGGTTAATTTCCTGTATACCCGTTGGGGAAGTGACATTGATTTCTGTCAGATAACCACCCACCACATCAATGCCTACAAGCCACAGACCTTTGGCCTGTAGCATCGGCGCAATAGCAGCACAAATCTGTTGATCCCGTTCGGTAATATCCGCCTTTGCCGCACTACCCCCGGCAAAGAAATTCGCACGGTGCTCATCAGCACTGGGTACGCGCAACACAGCCCCTATAGGTTTACCATCGCATAAAATGATACGCTTATCCCCATCTCTGGCACCGGGGATATAACCTTGCGCGATAAACGGTTCACGATAACGATCCCGGTACAACTCGACCAAAGCCTTGAGGTTAGGTGCATCCGGGGGGATGTGAAAAACACCTTCACCACCACAGCTGTATAGTGGCTTGATGATAATATTGTTGTGTTGTTGATAAAATGTCTGAATCTGGCCAAGATCCCGGCTGATCAGTGTCGGTGGCATCAGACTGGCAAACTGCAGGGGAAAGATTTTCTCCGCACAATCGCGCAAGGCCTGCGGCTTATTAGCTACCAGAACACCCTGTGTTTCCAATATTTCCAGTAGGTACGTTGCCGTAATATATCCCATATCAAAAGGGGGATCCTGACGTACCAGCACGATGTCCAGCATGGATAAATCCTGTACGCTGGCCTCGCCCAGCGTAAAGTAATCAGACGTACCATACCGCAATGTCAGTGGCGCAAGCCGCCCCTTAACGATGGTATTTTCCATGGCCAGGCTGTCTGGCGTAAAATAAAACAATTCATGCCCGCGTGCCTGTGCTTCCAGCCCCAGCATATAGGTGGAATCTTTCTTGACGTTTATTGTCTCAATGGGATCCATTAACAGGCCAACTTTTAACGCCACGATTTTATACTCCCTGTAAATCTGCCTGCCAGGCATCTGGTGAATGATAAAATGTAGCATCAGGCAGCGCAACAATACAATCAAAGCGTATGTCATGATCAGCATATGCGGGCTGATCAACCTGGAACCAGAGCACCGCCTGCATCAGGCGTTTCTGCTGACGCCTGCTTACAGCGTACATACCATCGGCTGCTGTCCTTCTGGCCTTGACTTCGACCACCACAAGACACCGCGCCAGTGCCGCCAGAATATCAATTTCACCATAGGGCGTGCGCAATCGCTGGGCAATAATGACATACCCCTGTTGCTCCAGCATCAAGGCTGCCTGCTGTTCGGCGGCGAGCCCACGCTGCCAGTCCATCGCTTTATTTTTTCGCATCCAGTGCCTGCTGATACAGTTGTTTACGCGGCAGGCCTGTCAGACGCACGGCTTCTGCTACGGCTTTGGCCATGGGCATTTCTGCCAGTAATGTATGCAATAATTCCTGTGCATCCATATTATGGTTCTCCGTATTGCCAGCCACCACCAATACTATCTCCCCTCTTGGTGGATTCTGTTGATAATGTGTCAGTAATACGGACAGCAGACCACGCCTGCTTTCTTCAAATAATTTTGTCAGTTCACGACACACAGCCGCCTGTCTGTCCCCCAGGATAGTGATAAGATCCTGCACGGTTTCCGTCAGGCGATGCGGTGCTTCGTACCAGATCAGAGACACAGGCAGGGTTTTTACCGCAGCTATTGCCGCACAGCGTGCCTGATGTCTGGCAGGCAGGAAGCCCAGAAAACAGAATTTGTCCGTGGGCAACCCTGCCAACTGTGCCGCCATGACCAGCGCAGTGGCACCGGGGATAACCTCAACCTTTACAGCCATTGCCAGACAGTCCTGCACCAGTTTATACCCGGGATCGGCAATCAGCGGACTGCCTGCATCACTGATTAAGGCCACCGATTCACCGGAAGTGATCCGCTCCAGCAGCACTGTGCGGTCAGTGCTGTTACTGTGATCATTGTAGCGCAATAAGGGTTTTTTAATGCCATAATATGACAGGAGTGCGCCGCTATGCCGCGTATCTTCACAGGCGATATAATCGACTGAAGCCAGAACATCTAATGCCCGCAAGGTAATATCTCGCCTGTTGCCAAGTGGTGTGGCAACAACGTATAGTCCGGCGGCAAGTTGTTCAGGAGAAGCAGAATGCGGCATGGTTTTTTCAACGGTTTAGTAATCGTATGTATGGTGTTCCTGGCGGGATGTCAAAGTCGGCAGGCTCCAAAGGATGTGTTTTATCAGCCCCAGGCTGTGCAGCAGGGACAGCCGCGTTATGCAAACAATGGCCAGTTCCAGAATGGCAAGCCCAGCCAGTTCCCCGGCGATGTGCAATCCTATGCCGGACAGCAGACAACCATGGCAGGTATCCTGCTGCCTTTAAGCGGTCAAAGTCAGGCACTGGGTAAAGCCATGCTGGACGGCGCAACACTTGCAGTGTTTGAAAGCAACAACCCCGGCTTTACTTTAACACCTTATGATACCGGCAGTTCAGATGCCGGCGCACAGACGGCAGCGCGCAAAGCATTGGCGGATGGCGCAAAAATCCTGATTGGCCCTATCTTTGCCAGCAACGTACGTGCTGTAAAAACCGTCGCCCAGCCACAGAATGTCCCTGTACTGTCTTTTTCCAATGATCGCACCATTGGCGGGAATGGTGTATATCTCATGGGCTATCAGCCACAGACGCAGGTGGATCGTGTGCTGCAGCATGCAACATCCAATGGGCTGAACAGGATTGGCATTCTGGCACCAGACTCCCCCTTTGGAATGCAGGTGGTGCAAGCCGCGCAGAATGCCGTGAAGAATCTTGGGGCAAAAATTATTGCCATTCAATATTTCAAGGCGGACGGCTCAAATATTAATGATGCTGCCAAAGCCATTGGTCGCCTTGCGGCTGGTGCAGATTCCAGCGTTGCCGAAGATCAGACATATCAGGCACTATTGCTCCCTGCCGCTGGCGCACAGCTGCGGACTATCGCCGCCCTGTTACCCTATTTCAATGTCAGCAGCCAGCGGGTTAAATTATTGGGTGTCAGCAGTTGGTATGATCGCAGCCTGCTAGCAGACAATTACCTACAAGGTTCCTGGTTTGCCGGTGCATCACCACTGCAGAAAGACGCGTTCCGCAACAAGTATATGGCAGCCTTCGCCCGTCAACCTCAGGCACTGGAGAGTCTGGCATATGATGCCACGGCACTGGCCGCTACACTGGCTAAAACCGGCACAGAGGCTTTCAGCACCACGCAGTTGAATAATCCCAACGGATTTGGCGGGGTTGAAGGCATTTTTCGCTTCCGCAATGACGGCAGTGCCGACCGCGGATTAGCCGTCATTGAAATTCGGGGCAATACTTTTTATGAAGTCAACCCACCACCATCCGTGTTTACTACAGCGCAGTATTAGGTTCTGTTGACGTTAGGGCATGTCGTCAGTAATGAAATGACATTTTCAAGGCATGCCATACGGTGTGCTTTCTAGCGAAACCAGGGTATTGCAAGGCGAAGACCGCAGACGGTATCGAGTACCTTTTGCGTGTCAAATTTCAACAGAACCTGAATTTAAGCAACCCGCCCGTACGTATCTTCAAACCGCACAATGTCGTCTTCTCCAAGATAACTGCCGGACTGTACTTCCACCAGAATCAACGGTAACTTACCGGGATTCACCAATCGGTGTACGCAACCAAGCGGTAAGTAAATCGACTCGTTCTCACACAGCAGTACTTCTTCATTATCTTTCTGCACAATAGCCGTGCCATTCACCACAACCCAGTGTTCGGCACGATGGAAATGCTTTTGCAGCGACAGTTTCTGACCAGGCTTTACCACCAGTCGTTTCACCTGGAAACGATCCCCGTCATCAATGGATTCATAACTTCCCCAGGGGCGATACACCATGCGATGGTGCTGCACCTCGGAACGTTGTTGTTTTTTCAACTGCTCCACCACCTGCTTTACATCCTGGGTGCGACTCTTATCAGCAATCAGAATGGCATCCTTTGTTGCCACCACCACCAGATTGTCCACGCCAATGGTGGCAATCAACTGTTTGTCATGGGTGCGTACATACGAGTTTCGTGTGTCCATCAGGGTCACATCCCCCTGACGCACGTTGCCAGCAGCATCTTTATGACCAATATCCCACAAAGCAGACCAGGATCCGGCATCACTCCAGCCCAGATTAGTGGCTGGCACAACCGCCGCTTTGGTCGTTTTTTCCATAACAGTGTAGTCAATGGAATCGCCGATAATGCCCCCGAAGGATTCCTTGTCGAGACGGGTAAAGTCCAGATCACGGACGGCCTTGGCAACAGCCTGCTGACAGGCGGCCAACATCGCGGGGTTATGCTGTTCCAGTTCTGCAATCAATGTTTGCGGACGGTAGGCAAAAATCCCTGTATTCCAAAGATACGTGCCTGCATTGATATACTGCTGCGCTGTAGCAGCGTCAGGTTTTTCCACAAACGCGGCAATCTTACACGCGGCATGTGGAAGCACCTCACCCTGGCGAATATATCCAAAACCGGTTTCGGGATGTGTCGGCGTAACACCCATTGTTACCATGTAACCATCCCGCGCCGTGGCAACGGCACTGGCAATCGCCTGGTGAAATGCCTGCTCATGCGTAATAACGTGATCGCTGGGCAGCAGTAACAGGACAGCATCGGCAGGTACTTCTGGTAATAACGCTGCCACGGCTGCTGCAGGCGCAGTGTTCTTTCCCACTGGCTCAATAACGATACGGGCGGCAATGCCAATCTGAAGCAATTGTTCGGCAATGGCAAACCGATGGGCATCATTACAGATCACCACTGGGTCACCATAGACACCCCGATCAGCAAACCGCTTTGCCGTCTGCTGCAAAAGGCTTAAATCCCCAGTTAAAGGCAACAACTGTTTTGGATAGTCCTGACGGGATAACGGCCACAATCGCACACCGGCACCGCCGGAAAGAATAACAGGAATAATTGTCACAAACACAACCCTCTAAAATATTGCCTCTACCTAGGCAATTTTCCGCTCCCAGTCCAGTGCCGTCTTTACGATATACTGCAAATCATTGTACTTTGGCTGCCAATCTAGCGTTTTAAGAATACGCTGATTGTCTGCCACCAGTGCTGCCGGATCACCAGCACGCCGCGGGGCAGTCTCTACAGGCAGCGGCACTCCGGCAACCATTCTTACCGCATCCAGAACCTGCTTTACCGAATACCCCTGCCCGTACCCACAATTCATCAACACCGATGTGCGCTGCTTCAGCATGTGCTCAAGGGTCAAGACATGCGCTTCAGCCAGATCCATCACGTGAATGTAGTCCCGTACACAGGTGCCATCTATTGTTGGGTAGTCCGTGCCGTATAGTGCCATACTTTTGCGCTTGCCACACGCCACCTCGGCAGCAACTTTGATCAGATGGGTCGCCAGCGGCGTGCTCTGCCCGGTACGCCCCAACGGATCTGCACCTGCTACGTTAAAGTACCGCAGAATCCCATAATGCATGGGGTACGCAGCAGCAACATCCTTCAGCATGCTCTCGGTCATTAATTTTGACGCACCATACGGATTTATGGGCATCGTTGGTGTGTCTTCAGTAATAGGAACCTGATCCGGCTGTCCATACACCGCTGCTGTCGATGAGAATAAAAATGCCTCCACACCACAAGCAACCGCTATTTCCAGCAATCCACGGCTAACAGCCGTATTATTGCGGTAGTACAACAGGGGATTGGCGATGGATTCGGGAACGACGATAGATCCGGCGAAGTGCGCTATAGACGTACATGCGTGTTGGATAATTACCGCACGCACATTGTCTGTCTCTTCCAGATCCATATGATAAAATGGCACAGAATCTGGCAAAAACCGGCGACTGCCAGTTGAGAGATTATCAATAACCACCGGCTGCCAACCACTGTTCAGAAACGCATATACCGCATGGCTGCCGATATATCCGGCACCACCGGTAATAAGAATTGTCTGCTGCATGTGCCCCCAGGAATGTTAAATTCAATGTTAAATTCAACGTGCGACTTTATCGCCCCATTCCTGAATCAGCTCTTTTTGTTTGTCGATAATTTTCTGCGCCCGATGCTGTAGTTGTCCTTTTAAGAATTTTCTGGCCAGTCCAGGCAACAGTGCCAGAATAACCCAGCCAGATCCTGCCGCCGCATAAATCACAATCCAGGTTTTGGTGCTTTCCAGAACAGACACCGCTGCATACATATTATGGCCATGCGGGAAAACCATAATCACATACGGAATAATCGCTCCAAGATTCATGGCAGCAACCGTCAGTCCTGTGCTTTTTGCAGGATCGTCATCATACAGCCAGGCTGTAAACATCGGCAGACTGCCAATGAGCATCAGAATAAATGCAGGCAGGGATACAAAACCAACAATACCAATCACGGTCAGATATACGGCTTTTGGTTTCATGCCGGCTTTCTTAGCTGGCTTAGGTTTTGCAGCAGCGACCCGGCTCATATAATACCTATCTGTTTGTTAAAATGCTGATCATGATCATTAAACTGCCCAACCCACAGGCCACCAACGGTGCATACCGCTTGGCATACGACACGGCATTTTCATTAATTTTGAATTCATCCTGACGGCATCCCTGCAATTCTTCCACCAGCTTTGCATAGATACTCTTGGCAGCAGCAAACTGATCAAGATCTTCTTTCTGCTGTTGCGGCTTATCAATAGCCTCGTACAGCTTCTGTAGACTGCCGGTTTTACAAGCGGCCTCCAGTTCTTTATCCAGGGCTTTCTGTCGCTTCACGTTACAAAAACTGCTGCCACCGTTGTTATATACATTCAATGCCCATTTACATACATTTGGATACCCGCCACCCGCACCAAACTTTTTCTCCAGTATTGCCAGAATATGGATCATGGCCTGCGCCTGCTTGCCACTGCCATCTGTGACACTCAGATCTGTCATGTCACGCTCACTCACCAGATCCCCATGTACCGCCAGATATGCGGCAATGTGGCGATCAATCGGCGAGACACGCGGAATCTGGCGGGCGGCAAGATATTCCAATGTGGGTAGGATGTGGGCAGCCTCGGTTACAAAAGACTGCGCAAACAATTCGCTTATGCAGGGCATTTCCGGACATAACTCGTATAATATCCGCTCAATACCATGGCCATAAATCTGCCGACTGATTGACACCGCTGCTTTTTCGTAAATCGAATTCAACTTCATCCATTCCAGTGGGGGTGATTGCTGCAAGCCCAGCCAGAACAACGGCAATTTATGCCGAATCATTTCACCAACAGTCTGTTTCTGTTGTGGTTCATGCATATTTGCCTGCAGGAAACAACCCAACCCATCAATACTGAATGCCGTACCTTTAAAATAAAGTGGCCCGCCGGGATGCAGGCCGGTCAGGCCAAATGCTGCTATTAAATCCGGGCTGGCGGCTGATTTATTGCGTGTTGCCATCCCCAGTGCCAGCTTGAGGCGTTCAAAAATATCGGGGGTTGCATTACTGCGCACCAACCATATTTCCAGTTCATTGGAGGTCAATGTCTGTACAGCATTGATGCTGCTGCGCCCAAGTGCATGGCTGAGGGCTGATACCGTTGCATACCCGCGACCTTTGATCTCAAAAGGACGTGATGGCTTCTTGATCACGGGATTATGACGCGGTGCGACTTTACCTTTTTGCAGCCATACCTCCAGCTCATCCAGACTCCAGCGCAAACTGCGCTGATCGGCCAGCAGCCCCTTGAGCAGATCCATCACACGTGGTGGCAGGCGGTAATTCTGGGTAATGGCTGCAAAACTACCATCCAGCAGACGCTGCTCAATCAACCCGGACTGTACATCCGGATGCAGCATATCAACACCCGTTGCCAGACAAAACACCGTCATGCCCAGGGCATACATATCACTGGCAATACTGCCGTCGCCACGTGCGCCTGGATCGGCGAGTGCCGACTCCATCGGCTCAAAGGCCGGTGGCTGCATGGATCCTGGCGACACCAGATATCCAGGGCCAAAGGTAAAAATACCCCCGGCAATGTCATTAATATACAAGTTGGCTGGATTGATCCCCCGATGACTGCTGTTTTGCGCATCAAGATGCGTCAGCATTTTATAGGCGGGCATCAATAATTTTTTGGTCAACTCATCTTCGTTAAGCCGTTGATGCTGATCCGACAAAGGCCAGTCAAATTTTGACTGTGCATTACGTTCCGCAACAACCAGTAATCTTGGTTTACTGTCTTTATGGAGTACCGGCCACCACGCCAGCGGCCTGACGACCATATTCAATTTACTTTTCTGCAGAATCTGTGCCTGACGAAAATTCAGGGCATAGTGTTGGTCCGTATAATAAGCAACCAGGCTGTTTTCTGGTTCTTCTTGATCAGCAACAGCGTAGGCCTGCACGCCCTCAACCGTGTACTCCGGAATTTCTTTATTGAAGTCGACACAATACCGCTTATCAAGCAATGCTGTACCGTTGCTGGTTTTCAGTACAGCATACGGATGGACTGGCGTTGAATCTGTTACAGGTACTGACATTGCACAAAAAATTCCTGAGTGGCATCAGGATAGTGCAAAATTCCTAACAAATTGGAAAAGAGAGATTAATTTATGGTTTTTTGCTGCAGATACCAATCTATCGTTGCAGAAAGCCCATCTTCAAATCTGGAATTTGGTACCCAACCTGTTTCCTGCCGTATTTTGGCTGCATCAATTGCATAGCGACGATCATGCCCGGGACGATCGGCAACATGGGTAATCTGGCTGGCATACTTTAGTCCGTCTGTACGCGGCGCATGCTGATCAAGATAGGTACAAATCATCCCTGCCAGCGTCAGATTATCATATTCGTTATGCCCGCCAATAACATACTGTTCACCTGCCCTGCCCTGCCGTAGCAATGTCAGTAATGCGGCAACATGATCTGCGACATGCAACCAGTCCCGCACATATCCACCATCGCCGTAAATGGGGATGCTTTCCCCAGCCAGGGCTTTACGGATAATCGTTGGGATTAGTTTCTCGGCGTGCTGAAAACGGCCGTAATTATTAGAACAGTTCGTGATAACAGCAGGCAGGCCATACGTATAATAATAAGAGCGCACCAGCATATCACTGGCCGCTTTACTGGCACTATAGGGGCTGTTGGGCGCATAGGGAGATGCTTCGGTAAAATAGCCCGTTGCCCCCAGGCTGCCAAACACTTCATCTGTACTGATATGCAGAAAGCGACAGTGTTTTTTGTCTGCCCTCACGTGCTGCGGCTTGTCCAGCCAGGCGTTTTTTGCAGCCTCCAGCAATACTGCTGTGCCAAGCACGTTGGTTTCAACAAAATTCAAGGGTTGCTGAATCGAACGATCGACATGGCTTTCCGCCGCAAGATGCAGAACAGCATCAATATTATACGTTGTAAAAATCGCCTGCACCGCAGCCGCATCACGAATATCGGCGCATACAAAGGTATAGCGTGGATTGCTCTCCAATATAGCAAGATGCCGCAGATTTGCGGCATATGTCAATGCATCCAGGTTAACAACATGCACATCACTACGCTGTTCCAATAAGGCGTGAATCAGATTTGCGCCAATGAACCCGGCACCACCGGTTACCAAGTATGTCAGCATTTTCCCACGTTTAATACCTCTTCGAGATATTGCCCATAACTGGTTTTATGATACATACGCGCGGATGCTGCAAGCTGTGTATCTGTCAACCAGCCCTGACGCCAGCCGATTTCCTCCAGACAGGCGACCTGCAGACCATGCCGCTTTTCAAGGGTGTGAATGTAGTGCTGCGCCTCCAGCAGGCTGTCATAGGTACCCGTATCCAGCCAGGCAAAACCCCGCCCCATCAGTTCAACGTGTAAATTTCCCTGCGTAAGATAGGCATTATTCACATCGGTAATTTCCAGCTCACCACGACTGGATGGCGTAAGCGTGCGGGCAATATCTACAACGGTATGATCATAGAAATACAGACCGGTGGCGGCATAGCTGGAAGCAGGTATCGCTGGTTTTTCTGTAATACTGGCAACGCGCCCCGCTGCATCAAAACCCAGAACACCAAACTGGCTGGGATTACTCACCCTCGCCCCGAATATCGTTGCGCCCTGTGTGCGCTGTGTTGCGTGCTTCAGGCGACCTGACAACCCCTCGCTGTAAAAAATGTTGTCGCCTAGAATAAGACAAACCGGGTTATTGGCGATAAACTCCGCACCAATAATAAAGGCCTCCGCAATGCCGTTTGGTTTCTGCTGCACCGCATAATGCAGATGCACACCAAATCGACTGCCATCCCCCAGCAACCGCACAAACTGTGCTTGATCTTCCAGTGTGGTGATCATGAGAATATCACGAATCCCAGCCAGCATCAGTACTGACAGCGGATAGTACACCATGGGCTTATTATAGATCGGCAGTAACTGCTTGGAAACGCCGTGGGTAATGGGATGCAGGCGGGAACCCGTACCCCCCGCAAGAACAATCCCTTTATACGCAAACACGCTGATTCAGGCCAGCCGTCTTAGAATCTGAAACCAATAGTTCCAACAACAATGTTTTCATTATAATCAGTGTTGTCAGCATTACTCGCACGGGTTCTGTAGGCATAATCAGCCCCCACAACCACGTTGCGTCCGACCAGATAGCGCCCCCCAAAGCCCACTTCCGTTAACTGATCCTGACGGTTGGTATCAATCCCCTGGAAATCGTAGTTGCGAAACTCACTATAGGCACCCAACAGAAGATTGCGACGCAACTCATGTTCCACGGTCACACGATACGCCGTATCAATGAACGACGACAGCAGTGGTGTTACAGAGTCACGGATACTGCGATCAACCGTACCGCGTAATGACGTCAGCGGTGTCACATTCCACAGGAATGATGTACCAAATACGCCCGCTTCAACCTGGTTGAAACGAACATCACGATAATCCTGTTGTGTCCAACCGGCATAGGCCTCGCCAGTAATCAGATCCGTAACATCAAAGCTGGCACCGACAACCCCCTCAATCCCATCGGAAGTACGGGCAAAACCGGCATCATCAATTCTGTCATCATACATCCGTTTATTGCCGGTCAGGCGTAAAAAGATTTCATACCCACGGATAAATTCATACCCAACCCGCGCAATCCCGACAACATCGCTGCGATCACGGTCATTGTTATTGACAGCAATGTTATTGTCGTAATCCCAGCGCAGATAGTTGCCCTCCAGATCAAGGCTGATCAGCCCCATATCACGGTGCACACCCAGATTACTGACCGTCAGGAAATATTCCGTAGGACCATCGAGATTGCCGATCGTTGCGTTTGGCGTACCACGCTCTTCATGCAGATGCTGGGCACTGGATCCCGCACGCACATTAAAACCACGTGCAATGTCATAAACACCGTTCAGCGCAACAATACCATCGGTAAAATCTTGTTTTTCATTCTCCAGGTATGTACCAGCGCGCAATGCCGAACGGAAAGACAGGCTGTGCCGCCCCCAGTCAGAATCAACGCGCAGGCCAGGATTCACGACAGCAACCAGATCGCTTTCCTCATCCCCGGCTGACGTATCCGTAGCAAAAATATTGCTGTCAGACTCAACTGAAAACGCAACCCCCGGTGAAATAATAAAACCACCTTTTTTGATACCAACCGGCTCATAATCTGGACGCTTGCGCTCAAAAATGCTTTCCCCGCGCACCGGCTCCTGGAACGTCAGTTCTTCATACAGACTTTGACCGCGCACCGATTCAGGGCGATCACTGCCGGTTACTGGGTTGGCGAATAACTGTGCCTGCGCTGCATTGGCAGCAACAACAGTTACAGCCATGACCACGCTGGCCAGCAGATTAGTATAGTTACGGTTCATGATGTTGTTCCTAAGACTTTTTATATGCTCAACGCACTAAAGGTGATTCGTTAAAAAATGGTTATCAAACAGGACTGATGACATCAAAGGCAATTTTGCCACCCTGCGGCAAAGAACCAGCACCTGGAGATTCGACACCAGGAAAAGGCAGACCGATTGACCCTACATCCTCCGTAGACACACCTGGAATATTTTTAACGCTCGCAATCAATTCATCCAGAACAGCCTCCTGCTCTTCTTCAGGAAACACCGTAGCCATGGCAAGCACAATTTCGGCAACCGCCGCTGGGTTAGCAGCCACCATCGCTGCCGCAATCACATTCACCAGACCGGGGAAATTCTGTGCCATTTTATTGGCAATCAACGATGTTGCACCACCGCCACAGGTAATCGTACCAATGCTGGCTATCTCCGCAACTTTTTCAGGGTTACGGTTCGCATAATCTGCCGTCAACTGGGCGCAACGCTCATCATTATCACGCGCCTGCGACAATGCCTGCGTTATTCCGGCAACAGGCTCCGGCGTCTGCGCCAGAACAGGACTTGCAAATACAATGCTGATCACAGCAGCGGATAAAAGAAGATGTTTCATTGACCAGTGGCCTCCATAATTAATCATTAGAACGTCAAATATAAATAAAATTTATTATTTTTATAACTAGCATGCTATGCGCTCCACGTCAATATCGTCAGATAAATTGAATTGCAACAAAAAACAGCAGCATCTGCCCCAGAAACATCAATAATCCACATTAAAAACAGCCCCACACCTTATCTGTTTACATTTGAGTAATACAAATATGTTCAACTGTGAGGATAGCAAGGGGGAAAGCTATGCAGGTATATGCAAAAATCTGTTTATTGTGGCTTGCAGGGGTGGCGTGCATTTCTACGCCCGCCTCTGCCAATGCGATGCGTACAGGAACGTACACATCGCCACCACTTGGTTTTATCAAATATTGCCTGCGTAACTACAGTGAGTGCGCCAGAAAATCAGAGAACCCTGGCGTTGCTGAATTGTCGCAATCCACCTGGCGACAACTGCAGGATGTCCAACTGGCCGGCAACCGCCTTATCAGACCACAATCGGATCTGGATAACGCTGGATTGCCAGACAGCTGGGACTATCCACGCAATGGCAGCGGTGACTGCGAGGACTTTGCCATTCTGAAACGCCGCATGTTGATTGAACGCGGCTGGCCAGCAGACAGCATGCTGCTAACAACAGCGATCACCGAACAGGGTGAACACCATGTCGTGTTGACGGTCACCACCGACAGCGGTGATTTTATTCTGGATAACCGCTATGTACAGGTGCAGGCGTGGGAAGACATGAAGTACACTTGGCTGGCAAGACAAGATCCACGCAACCTAATGCGCTGGGTAACTACCCAGCAGCCAGAACAGCGAATTGCCAGACTCAGCAACTAAACTGCACCGTGGTGCGAGGGCACATCTCTGCAAGAATTGGGTATAGTACGTCCTGGGTAAAAGCGACACACCCTGCCGTCGCCCTTTCGTCATCGTGACACAGATGTAAAAAAATAGCACTGCCGCACCCACTGACCACTGGTGCGTCATTGTATCCAACCACTACAATCAGATCATAAGCATGGTCTTCTCGCCATAAGGCTTCATGGCTGGCAGGAAATGGGGTCTTTACCCAACGATTATAAAAAAGGGAATCCGGCGCATCACACCAGCCATCATCAGGCCTAAGCGCAAGCACAGGAAGATTGGTCACCGGCTTTTTCAGACGATCAGCACGATAAAAGACCTGCCGCAGGGGAAATATTCCTTCGGGCGTTGCCCCATCACCCTCCTGCTTGTTGTCTGTATATCCTGCGCGACCAATCGTACACGCATACTGCATACCGTTTATCCATGCCTGGTTGCCGACGATCTTAAGCGTTGCCATGATCTGTCCAGGCGTTAATGATCTCCGGAATCAGTGCCGCCCCGTTATAGATAAAACCTGTGTACACCTGCACCAATGCTGCCCCTGCCTGCTTTTTCTCCATGGCAGTCTGTGCATCCATAATGCCACCTGCACCTATTACTATCACTTCCTGTTTAAGCAATTTTCGCATTGCAGCCAGGCACTGGGTACTAAGCCCCCGCAACGGCAAGCCGCTCAACCCCCCTGACTCTCCCGCATATCGACTGGCAAGCACAGGGCGGCTGACCGTTGTATTGCTCACTATAACACCGCAAAGATTGCTTGCGTTGACCACCGAAGCAACCGCCTGCATCGCTTCTTCATCCAAATCAGGGGCAATTTTCAAGAACAGCGGTGGCGCATAGGCTTGCTGTGCCAGCACATCACCGCATATTGTCAGTAACGCCCGCAATGGGCCGCTTTCCTGTAAATCACGCAAGCCGGGTGTATTGGGGGAGGAAATGTTGATGACCAGATAATCCGCCAGATCCGAAAACGCCCGAATCCCCAGGGCATAATCCTTGTACGCATCCACGCTGTCCTTATTTTTGCCAATATTGACCCCGATACGACACCGTTGCCGCACCCAGGCAGGCAGCTGCTGCAACTGCCTGCGCATATACGCATGGCCACGATTATTAAAGCCCATGCGGTTAATAATCGCCTGATCTTCAGGCAAGCGAAACAGGCGCGGCTTAGGATTTCCAGATTGCGGCAACGGCGTGACCGTACCCACCTCAATAAAGCTGAATCCCAGACGCGCCAGGCCGGCGATACAGTCGGCATTCTTATCAAAACCAGCTGCCAGCCCCACTGGATGCGCAAAAGCCAGACTCCCCAGCACCACGGGCTTTTTTGACATATGTGGCCACAAATCAGGCACATAGCCATGCCGCAACCACCACCGCGCTACATCGTGCGCCATTTCCGCCGGCAGACCATGCAGCAACCGCTGCCCCAGATGAAAACTCTGTTTAAGCACTGCTAAGCTTATCCCGGATCAACGCCACCGTCTCCGCCCGCCCATACAGGGCAACGAACGAACCGAATCTGGGCCCCTGGCTCTGCCCCAGCAGTACTTCGTACAACGCCTTGAACCAGTCCCGCAGATTTTCAAACTGGTGTGCCTTACCCACACTGAATACCGCCGTCTGAATAGCCTCAGCATCAGCATCCGCTGTCAGGGATTCAACGGCAACGATCAGATCCAGCATTGCCAATCGCTCCTGTTCGCTGGGGGATCGGTATGCTTTCTCCGGTACGACAAAATCGTGATAATACCGCACCGCAAATCCCGCCAGATGATCAAGGAACGGGGCATTATCCGGGGTCAATGCGGAGTCGTATCTGTTGATGAATCCCCACAGTACACCTTTGTCTTCGGCATTACACGCCGCCGCCAGATTCAGCAGCAGACTGAACGACAGGTTAGATGTTTTCTGCTGCGGTTTACCCTGATGAATATGCCAGACCGGATTCTCCAGGCGCTGTGCCTCCGTTTCATCGGCATAATTGCCCAATACCGTTAAATACTCGTCCGTTGCCTTGGGGATCACATCAAAGTACAGACGTTTTGCCCGCTGTGGCGCCTGAAACATGTACATGGCCAGGCTTTCCTGGGGTGCATAGCGTAACCATTCCTCCAGACTCAGGCCATTGCCCTTGGACTTGGAAATTTTCTGCCCTTGATCATCGAGAAAAAGTTCATAAGTCAAATTCTCCGGTGGCCGCTGCCCCAACGCACGACAAATGCGACTGGACAGTTTAACAGAGTCTATCAGGTCTTTACCGGACATTTCATAATCCACATCCAGTGCCACCCAGCGCATTGCCCAGTCAACCTTCCACTGCAGCTTGCAGGCACCACCGGTCACCGGCACTGCAACCAGCACCTCGGTTTCCGGATCACGATATACTACACTGTTATCCTGGGGACGAATCTCCACCATGGGAACCTGTAAGACCTGCCCGGTGCGCGGGCAGATGGGCAGAAACGGACTGTATGTTGCCTGTCGATCTGCACCCAGCGTTGGCAGCATGATCTGCATGATCTCATCATATTTTTCAAGAATCCGCATCAGTACCGCATCGAACAGGCCGCTTTTGTAGGATGCTGTGGAACTGCGGAATTCAAACTCAAAGCCAAAATCTTTTAAAAAGGACTGTAATCTGGCATTGTTGTGTTCTCCGAAACTGGCATGTGTCCCGAAGGGATCCAGTACCTGCGTCAGGGGTTTATGCAGATGTGCCTTTAAAAGTTCCTGATTCGGCAGGTTGGTCGGCACCTTGCGCAACCCATCCATATCATCGGAAAAAGCAATCAGTTTTGTCGGCATATCGCTGATGGTCTCAAACGCACGCCGCACCATTGTCGTGCGCAAAACTTCACCAAATGTGCCAATATGCGGCAGCCCGGATGGGCCATAGCCGGTTTCAAACAGCACATATCCCTTGGCAGGCAGCTTACCGTCAAGACGCTGCAATACCTTACGCGCCTCCATGAATGGCCAGGCTTTTGGCATTCCGTTGGTAATATCTGCTGACATGAGTGCTTTTCCGTGATTGTCTTTTATCGTATGTTCCTTATAAGGGAGCCAGGGCGTGTCATCAATGAAAATGCCATTTCGTTTTAACTGATGACACGCCCTAAACTTGATTACGAAAAGAAAAATAACGTGTCGATCACACACACCTTACGTGGCCATATCTATCGTTTGTTAGGAACTATCATGCTGGGATTAACGGTGCACGGCGCCCACGCTGCACAACATGGTGTATTTGAACCACAGGTTTTCACCCTGGAAAACGGCTTAACCGCAGCCTTGATTGAAAATCATCGGCTGCCCGCCGCCGTCCATATGGTGTGGTATAAGGTTGGTTCTATTGATGAGCCTAAAGGCAAGTCAGGCCTGGCACACTTTCTGGAACATCTGATGTTCAAAGGCACGCACACGCTGAAAGAAGGTGAATACTCCAAAACTGTTGCAAAACTGGGGGGTGAAGACAACGCCTTTACCTCAACCGATTACACCGCCTATTATGTTAAAATTGCAACACAGCATCTGCCCACCATCATGCAGATGGAAGCCGATCGTATGCAGAATCTGCTGTTATCAGAAAACGCCGTTAAAACCGAACGCCAGGTTATTCTCGAAGAACGTCGTTCAGTGATTGATAATAATCCTGGACGTGCTTTTTCTGAACAGTTGAATGCCAGCCTGTTTCTGCACCACCCCTATCAAGTCCCGATTATTGGCTGGCGTGCGGAAATGGAAGGTCTTGATCATGCCGATGTGGTCAATTTTTACCAGCACCATTATGCCCCCAATAATGCGATTGTGGTTGTCTCTGGAGATTTAACCCTGGAACAGTTTAAAGATCTGGTGACCAAGGCTTACGGTAACATAAAACCACGCGACATTGCCCATACACCGGATATTGTCGAGCCTGCAAGCCTGGCGGCACGCACTGTCACCATGCGCACACCGGACATTCAACGCCCCATCTGGCGTCGCGCTTATAAAATTGACAGCTACGCGAAAGATGGCAGCAATGCTAAGGCCTGTACGGCGGTTGAGGTTCTAGCGCAAATTCTGGGTGGCAGCGATACCAGTCATCTCTACCAGGAACTGGTTGTCAACGCCAAGATTGCCAATGATATCCATGTCAGTGCTGATATCGCACGCCGGGGGCCCGGCGTGTTTACCATTGATGTCACCCCGATTGACGGCAAACCAGCCACGCTGGAGAAAATTGAGACCCTTGTTAACGCCAGCCTGAAACATTTTCAGGAAAAGCCTGTTGATGGAATAACCTTACAGCGTGCCGTCAGCAGCTTGCAGGCAGAAGCCGTTTACGCCCGTGACAGCCTGATGTATCCAGCCACCATCATTGGCCAGACCCTGACAACCCACATGCCGCTCAGCATGATTGAAGAGTGGCCGATACGTCTGGGAAATGTCACTTCTACTGACGTACAGAACGCAGTAAGTCAGTTATCAGAGCGGGAAAGCGTTACCGGGCAGCTATTACCATCTGCGCACCCATGATTCGTCAGTTTATATACTTACTATTATGCATTGGCATAGTATTGCCTTCAACAGGATGGACCATGCAACCGATACAACCCATTACCGGCTCTAAAACCGCCATCAACGCCTGGTTGATTGAGGATCATCACTTACCCTTGATCAGTGTTTCTTTTGTGTTCGCCCGCGCCGGCAGCGCGAGCGATCCGGCCGATAAGTCCGGACAGGCTGCACTACTGGCAGATATTCTGCTGGAAGGTGCTGGCAACTATGATTCCCTGGCGTTTCAACAAGAGATGGAGCAACACGCCATCAAAATACATTTCTCCGCTAACCGGGATACCTTCAGCGGCACAATCCAGACGCTGACTGCAAATTTTGACAAGGCTGTTGAATTAACCCGTCTGGCACTCACCGAACCAGCGCTTGAGGCATCCTCTTTAAAACGCCTGCAAAGCCAGCAGGCTGCATATCTTGATTACATCGAACAAACCCCGAACCCCAAGGCCGATAAAGTATTCTGGGCACAGGTATTCAAGGGGCATCCCTATGCCAATATCACGTCCGGCACCAGAAACGGTATTAAAGCCATTACTCCAAAAAGCCTGAAGCGCTTTCTGTACGACGGCTTTACACAAGATGTCCTGACTATCGGTATTGTTGGTGACGTTACGCCAGACCAGGCCAGCACCCTGATTGATCAAGTATTTGGCAGCCTGCCCAGGGTCAGCAAACTCGATGCTATTCCTGCCTATAAATTCCCTGAAAAATGCACCGTAACAACGGTAGAACAACCTGGCGGACAAAGTATTGCTATTTTTGCCCAACCCGGACTGACACGGGATGATCCCCGTTATTATGCAGGGGTTCTGCTGAATTACATCCTGGGTGGCGGCGGCTTTGCTTCGCGTTTAATGGAAGAGGTGCGGGAGAAACGTGGCCTCACCTACGGTATTGGCACCAATCTGGCGACACTGACAGGCGCACCACTCCTGATTGGCCAGGTCTCCACTAAGAATGAGACCGTACTGCAGGCTCTGGATTTAACGCGCCAGGTCTGGAAAGATCTTGCCGTAAACGGTGTTACTGCAGCAGAACTCCAGGCAGCAAAAGATCATGAAAATGGGTCTTTTGCATTACAATTTGACAGCACCAGCAGCCTGTCTGATATGCTGGCGTTAATGCAATATTATCGTTTATCCATACATTATCTGACAGAACGCACGGCACTCATTAATGCTGTTAGTTTACAAGACATAAACAACCTGGCGCGTTCTATGTTGAACGTAGACCAATTGCAGACGCTGGTTCTAGGTCAGCCAACACAATAAAATTCTCAACGGAGGGGGCATGCCCATTTACACCTTAAATCTTGATCATGCTTTTAATGATAAACTGTGTCAGCAAGGTTATGCAGAATCTCTGTCGCGGGCTGTACAGGCAGCAGAGCGCATTCGCCTTGCCTACCACAATAACGCGTTACCACTCCTGCATTTACCACAGAAAATTGATGATCTGCCAATTATTGATGAAATTGGTTCGCACCTGAAGCGTCGCTTTGCGCACCTGGTTGTCCTCGGCACCGGCGGATCTTCTCTGGGCGGGAAGACTTTGCAGGCTTTGTATCACAATCCGTTTGCGGCGGGTCGTCCCGCACTGCACTTTGTCGACAATGTAGATCCAACCACCATTGATCTTCTGCTGGAATCTCTGCCTTTATCACAAACTGGCTTCATCGTTATCTCTAAATCGGGTGGCACGGCGGAAACACTCTGCCAATTCTTGACGATTCTGCAACGCTATCAACTGTTGTACCCTGATATGGTGGGTTTATCTGACCATTTCACCATCATTTGTGAACCTGGAGATACCGCTTTACGGAATCTTGCGGAAAAATTCCACCTTCGCACCCTGGATCATGACCCTCAGATTGGCGGCAGATTCTCGGTATTATCCCTGGTTGGTCTTCTGCCGGCATTTCTGGCAAACATTGATATAAAAGCCGTGCGTCGCGGAGCTCTGCAAGTACTGAACCCTATCCTACGCGAGCATCCCGCACAAAGTGACGTTGTAAAAGCTACGGCTTGGTCTTTAACAGCATTGCACCACGGGTACACTCAATCTGTCCTGATGCCATACGTTGATAACCTGTGGTGTATGGCACGCTGGTATCAGCAGCTCTGGGCAGAGAGCCTTGGAAAAGGTGGCAATGGCAGTACACCCGTCGCTGCTCTGGGCACTGTTGACCAACACAGTCAGTTGCAACTGTATCTTGATGGCCCCAAAGATAAGGTCTTTACCATCATTACCAAGGCTGCCTCTGGAACTGGTGCTTTAATGAAGCCTGAATGGGCTGCAGCCATACCAAGCCTGAACTACCTAGCTGGTAAGCGCATGGGTGATCTTCTGGCTGCGGAACAACAGGCTACTATTGAGACACTGGCTAAGAATCACTGTCCGACCCGGGTATTGCATATTCAAAAGGTTGATGAAGAATCGCTTGGTGCCTTATTGATGCATTTCATGCTTGAAACGATCATGACTGCAGATGTTCTGGGTATCGACGCATTTAACCAACCTTCTGTTGAGGATGGAAAGATTCTCACCCGTCAATATCTCCAAAACGCGATATAGTACCGTATCACCGCTTGCACATTCGCAAATTTATTCTACATTACAGCTATGCTGCTCGCATCTCAAGCTTACTGAAAAATATTGCGAGTGGCAAAGCCCGCGCGGCGTTTGAGCGAAATAATGCACATTTTTCATGTGCATTGAGTATATAGAGGCTTGCAATGTACATTCAAACTGAAACAACGCCAAATCCCAACAGCCTTCGTTTCCTGCCAGGACAGCCCATATTGACACAAGCTGGTGTTGGTAGTGCTGAGTTTGGCAGTATCGATGCTGCTGTGCATTCACCGCTTGCACGACGCCTGTTTGCAATTGAAGGTGTATCGTCAATTATGTTGGGAACAGACTTCATTACCGTTACTAAAACTGCAGATAGCAGTTGGGAGTATCTACGCACACTGATTCTTTCTTCGATTATGGATCATCTGACAAGTGGCATGCCCGTTATCGATGATACGTCTCCTGTTCATCCTGAAGACATGGAGACGGATCCTATTATCCGGGAAATTAAGGCTCTGCTGGATGCACGTGTACGACCTGCTGTTGCTCAAGATGGTGGTGATATCGAATTTGACAGTTTTGAAGACGGTATTTTGTACCTGCGCATGCGCGGTGCCTGTTCTGGTTGCCCGAGCTCCAGCGCAACCCTGAAATCCGGCATTGAAAACATGATGCGTCATTATGTGCCTGAAGTTCTTGAAGTCCGTGCCGCGTTGTAAAAGGAAATGGTTATGTTTGCTGTTATCAATGATTCCGCTTTAGACCAACTTTTCCGAAGTGCCCGTACGCATTCGGCATGGCTGAATCGCTCTGTTGATCCAGCCCTATTACAGAGCATTTTTGACCTCATGATTATGGCTCCCACCAGTGTGAACTGCTCGCCACTGCGGATTGTCTATTTGGTCTCACCAGATGCAAAGAGTAGGCTAAAACCACATCTGGATGCTGGTAATCTTGATAAAACAATGACTGCGCCGGTAACGGCAATTTTAGCACAGGATATGGAGTTTTATAAACATCTACCTGTATTGTTCCCGCACACTGATGCAAAAGCCTGGTTTGAAGGCAACCAGACATTGATCAACAGCACCGCAACACGTAACGCAACCTTGCAGGGCGGTTATTTCATCATGGCTGCCCGTGCCATGGGACTGGACTGCGGCCCGATGTCCGGGTTTGATAATGCTGGTGTGGATGCAGAATTCTTTGCTGGAACCCCTGTCAAAAGTAATTTTCTGTGTAACCTTGGTTATGGGGATCCTTCGAAACTATATCCCCGCAGTCCCAGATTTTCATTTGCAGATATCTGCACGGTTTTATAATTTCTCAGTGTATATTGTAGCATTATACGCAGGAAATCCCGCCGAAGTTGCGCTGCTGGATGGAAAAACCATTGTGGCACGCACACAGATCGATTCTGTGCGCGTTACAGAAACCATGCTGCCTGCTGTAGTGCAGCTTCTTAAGAAACAGCACTTGCTGCTTTCCGACGTTTGCCGTGCCCTGCTGTATATCGGGCCTGGATCTTATACGGCCATTCGCGCCGCCTGCAGTATCGCAACAGGACTGCAGATGACACATAATATTGCTGTTCGCACGGTATCCTGGTTTGAACTTACCGCTTTTCATGCCTGTCTGTCGGGGCAGTCTTCACCAGTCAGGGCACTTTACACAGATTCAATTAGTGGAGCATCCTATTTTCAGGACTTTAATCTTGCTGGAGAGCCTCTTGCGCCCATACAACCCAATGAGAATGAACATTCACTCATCGATGTGATCACTCACTCATTAAGAGAAGGCATTGATAGTATTGATTTAATGCTGACACTTGATAGACATTGGCCACTGCACTCCTCATTATCCACTATTGCGCCCATATACTTAAGAACAGCCTTTACACCAGCACATTAAAGATCAGATGTTTTCTGAGATCACGCCTGATGCTGACCTGCTGGAGAGCCTGAGCAGCTTGCACGCACGCTGTTGCAGAATAGGCTGGTCTGCGACCACCTTACAATCCTTGCTCGCCCAAGGATTTGGATTATATACAAAAACGGAGGATTTGCTGACAGGATTTATAGTATGGCAGTGTGCGGCAGATACTGCCGATCTGTTAACACTGGCCGTGCATCCCGAATATCGCAGGCAAGGAATTGGCCATACCCTGCTTTACAATAGTATTTTGTCTTTACGTAACAACAACATGACCACATTTTTTCTTGAAGTCTCGAAAGAAAATCAGGCGGCCATATCCTTGTATGAACGCCTGAACTTCAAAGTGTGCGGACTGCGTCCTAATTATTACACAGAAGAAGGCATTCAACGTGACGCACTTACCATGTCGCTGTCAGCGGATCAGTTGGTGAGTTTCTCCAACATACCCTCTAAATCATGACGGCTGGAAAGATTGATGATCAACTGCAGGCCGTATGGTTTTACCCGTAGCTTAGTTGGCAATCCCACCGCAGCCTGTATCTGACTTTCAATAACACGGAGCTGCGCCGGATCCACAAGATGCCGGACGGGAGCAACATATGCTTCTTTATTCTGCAGAATAGATTGCACCATCGCCTCAACTTGCCTGACATTCAGTCCCTGTTGAATCACTTTTTCTGCTATACGCACAGGATCAGGTGCTGTAATAAGTGCCCGGGCATGGCCTGCTGATAGTTTGTTGCTTTGTACATACTGTTGTACTTTCGGTGGGAGTGCCAGCAAGCGAATACAATTGGCTATGTGCGGCCGACTACGGCCAATAGCAGCGGCCAGCTGTTCATGGGTGTATCCAAATTCGTCCGCCAGTCTCTTGTAACCGGCACCTTCTTCAATAGCTGATAGATCTGTGCGCTGCACATTCTCAATCAGTGCAAGCTCCAGCATCTGTTTATCCGTTAATTCCTTAACAATCACCGGTATCTCGTCCAGACCAGCCATTTTTGCTGCACGCCAGCGCCGTTCACCGGCTATAATTTCGTACCGTTTTGGCTCTAACTGCCTTACCAGAAGGGGTTGCAACACGCCACTACTGCGTATTGATGCCGCCAATTCTTCTAGCTCTTGCAAATCAAAGTTACGCCGAGGCTGAAATTTCCCAGGCGTTAACTGGGTTGGGCGCACCATGCGAATGGTATCGCGATCAAGATTGGTGTAGTCACCGTCATCCCCTAATAATGCTGATAACCCCTTACCCAGTGCCCGGCGTTGTGGCTGTTTATGGTCAACGTCACTCATATATTCCTCGATTGTACCTGTAGTTTCTTTTCACGGCGCAGAACTTCACGCGCCAGGCTGATATACGCTTTTGATCCGGCACATTTTGTATCATACAAAATAACCGGTTTCCCATATGATGGTGCTTCTGAGATTCGTACATTTCTGGGAATAACCGTATCATAGACAATTGCACCGAAATGGTCACGCACATCACTGGCCACCATGCGACACAAATTGTTACGGACGTCATACATCGTGAGCACGATCCCCTGCACAGAGAGTGCCGCATTAAAAATTTTGCGCACCCGCTCCACAGTTTTTACCAGAAAACTGAGTCCCTCCATTGCGTAAAATTCACACTGCAACGGAACCAGAACCCCATCAGCAGCGGCCATGGCATTTAATGTCAGCAGCCCAAGTGCCGGGGGACAGTCAATCATGATAAGATCGTAGGGAAGATTCTGATATTGTAATGCTTCCCGCAAACGCAACTCGCGTCTTGGCATGTCAACCAATTCCAGTTCAGCAGCCGACAGGCCTATACTGGCGGGGACAACATCCAGACATGGAATTGATGAGTGAACGATCACATCCGCAATATGCATTTTACCAATAATCGTATCATAACTGCCTTTTTTACGATCCTGTGGTGACAACCCCAGCCCTGTACTGGCGTTCCCCTGAGGATCCAGGTCAATCAGCAGCACACGCTTTTTAATGGCAGCAAGTGCCGTGGCCAGATTAACCGCTGTCGTTGTTTTACCAACGCCACCTTTCTGATTTGCAATAGCCAGGATACGCGGAGACGCGTGTTGCTGCATGCCAGCTTTTGTAACGGCTGCTACGGAGGGTTCAAGTGCTGATACGTCAAGTGTCGATGTGGACACGCTGGCAGCCTCTTATTTTTATAATCGTTGTCGCAGAACCTTGTCGCTGTATACGGTGACATTCGGAAATTGTCCATTGCTTTCTAGCACTACCCAACTCTTCATCCACACGCTCTCCCTTCATAAACAGATAACTGGCTGGCATTGTCTGCTTTGTATTGCTGCTGAGTACCTCCGCAAATTCTATAAGTTTTGATAGCGGAGCCAAGGCTCTTGCTGTTACCATATCCAGTGGCGGAAGAATCGTCTGCTCAATTCTGCTGCCATGAATATGCATATTTGCAAGGTTCAGCAGGCGTTTCACATGGTGAATGAACGCTCCCTTCTTTTGATCTGCTTCAATGAGATGTACCTGATGCTGTGTGGTAATGGCGATCACCACGCCGGGCAATCCTGCGCCACTGCCCATATCTGCAATGACACATGGATCAACTGGCAATATGGGCAACATCTCACAAGAATTTACGATATGCCGCTGCCACTGCTCTGACGCATCCCCCTTAGCAATAAGATTTATTCTCTGATTCCAGGTTTGCAAAGCCGCAAAATATTCCTGCAATTGCATTACTGCCGTTGGCGATATGTATTGTTCAAGATCGTCAGGTATGTGGAACATGGCATGCTCATAACCAACATTTCAAGACCATACAACCCACATTAAAGTAGCTGCCTGACTTGCCCCCGCCAGATCAAGTATAGAGTTCTACATATTACGGCCACAAACAATACATTCTTCATGTGCGATGCGTCTGTGCGCCTTACTACTGCACCGAAATCACTGTCTCTTGCGCTGCTGTGCGTGCGTATTTACGCACGTAGCGCAGTAACGTCCCCAGCCCTGCTGGCGTCATACCGCTGATAATACTTGCAGCAGCAATGTTATCAGGTTTCATCGCCATTAATTTATACGCCAGTTCTTTTGATAACCCGGGCACGCTCAGATAATCTAAATCCTGCGGCAGTTTCAGCTGCTGATCTTTCTGTAGCTGGGCAATATCACTTGCCTGACGAGAAACGTATCCCTTGTACTGCGCATCAATGCGTAACTGCTCAATAACAACATCAGATATATGGTGCGCGTCGACATGCAGCCGCCTCAGATCATCTGCAGAAACACCTGGCAATGCCAGCAAATCCAGCATCGATCTTGCCTGACCATCCTGATTCACGTGAATATTCTTAGTGATAAGTTCTTTGGGGGAAAACCTGTGTGCAGTGAAGATTTCTTCAGCTTGCGCAAGGCTGGTTGATTTATTTGTGAACATCTGTTGTCGTGTCGAACGTACGCACCCTATTTTAATGCCTAAGGGCGTCAGACGTTGATCTGCATTATCTGAACGCAATGTAAGCCTGTATTCTGCCCGTGAGGTAAACATACGGTAAGGCTCTTTTGTCCCCATGGTCACCAGGTCATCAATCATGACCCCAATATAGCTATTGGTGCGACACGGTGCGAAAGGGGCATTCCCTCCAGCGGCTAATGCCGCATTCAGACCGGCAACCAACCCTTGTGCAGCGGCTTCTTCGTATCCCGTCGTCCCATTAATCTGTCCGGCAAAGTACAACCCTCTAATATTTTTTGATTCTAACGTGTGCCGTAGTTGTGTAGGCTCGATGTAATCATACTCGACCGCATACCCATAGCGAACAATCCGGCAATGCTCCAAACCAGGAATGGATGCTACCACGGCATCCTGGACATCTTTTGGTAGTGATGTTGAAATACCATTTGGATAAATCAACGGTGCGTCAAGCCCTTCCGGCTCCAGAAAGATCTGGTGTGATTCTCGATCCGCAAAGCGCACAATTTTGTCTTCAACCGAAGGACAATACCGAGGGCCAACGCCTTCTATCTGGCCGCTATACATGGGGGAACGATGTAAATTTTCCTGCAGAATCTTATGTGTGACCAGTGTTGTGCGGGTCAAGTAACATGGAATTTGTCGTGTAGTTATGCTGTCCGTCAGATAAGAAAATACTGGCGGTGGCTCATCGCCGTGTTGTGCTTCAAGAGCTTGCCAATCAATGCTGCCAGCGTCCAATCGTGGTGGTGTGCCCGTTTTCAATCTGCCAACCGCAAAGCCTAATCGGCGTATGGTTTCTGCCAGTTTAACAGAAGGGGCTTCACCATACCTCCCCGCTGC
>JANMDF010000157.1:0-5762 GCA_031376145.1 Alphaproteobacteria bacterium | reverse complement strand
GATTATGTCGATCACATCCGGCCCCGTACGTCGTGCCAGCTGTGCTGTCATAACGGTGCTGTGCCTGCTCATCGCTGTGGCCAGCGTTGCCATCTGGCGACAAAACCTGGCAATTATGCCAATCCAGGAACAAGCCTCTGCCTATGTTAAGCGTGCCCCTTCCCAATTACCAAAAACTGATCTTGCCAATTTTCTGCAGCAACAGGAAGTACAGCTGACAGTCGGTAATTTTCCCGCCAGCGTCTACAGCAATCAGGGGTATTTATGGCTACGTCTGGCATTGCTGCAGGATGTGGACACATCGGATGGTCAGCAATCTCTGGAAAAAGCCCTGCACAATATCAAGCAGGCGTTAGCGAAACGGCCAGCCAGCACCTTTGACTGGGCACGTCTGGGATTTATCCTGGAAAAGACGGGGGCGAAGGCCAGTGCGCTCCCTAACGCCTGGCGCATGTCGATCATGACGGCACCCTATGAACCGGAATTGTTAACCTGGCGACTGGAAACATACCTGCGGGATCCTGACAACTTCAGGAGTCCTGAAGATGCTACGCTATTTCAACAGCAACTGAAAAACAGCTGGCAGTACTCCCCGTGGCGTACGGCCAGAATATTGGCAAAGTTTCAACAACCTGATCTGATAAAACCGGTACTGGGTGATGATAAAAAAGCGGCTGCTGATTTTGCAAAATCCTACGCACATTTTGCGCGGCTGTTTACCAGATTCAGGTCAACAGCTGCCTCTCCAGATAGTTCAGCACCGTAAGACCCGCATCGCTAGCCACTAGGCGGTCAGACTGAGAGTGCAGCAATCTTTTTACCATCAGTGGCTGCAGGCGTTCGACGCCGAAATACGCTGTAAAATCCTGACTGGTAATGGCCTGAAACCTGGATAACGCAACGCCTTCTACTGTTCGCAGCCCCAGCATCAGCAGTTCTTCAACCTGGCTTTGCATGCTCAATGCTTGATAAGGCTCGCTGCCATGTCCATATGTCTGCACCTGCTGCAGCCATTTCTCCGGATTCTTGATCTGGCTGCAGGCTGTCATTGTAGCGTTTAACACAAGCCTGCCATGCGCCCCAGGGCCAATGCCAATATATTCCTGATAGCGCCAGTAGGTCTGGTTATGGCGGCACTCTTCGCCAGGAGTTGCAAAATTGGAAACTTCATAGCGTTGCAAGCCCCGATCGGCTGCCATCTGCACTGTTAATACGTACATATCCGCCTGCACATCATCAGCTGGTAACTGCCAGTCTCCGCGTGCATACGGCACGGCAAAGCCGGTATCTGGCTCAATGGTCAACTGATACAAGGCCAGGTGTTTACTGCCAAATCCCAGGGCTTGCCTCAATTCTGCATCCCATGCGGCTATGGTCTGTTCTGGACGACCAAAAATCAGATCAAAAGAATAGCGTTCAAAAACGCCTGCTGCTTCGTGCAGCATGGCTAATGCCCGCTTGCTGTCATGATCGCGCCCCAGAAACTGCAGATCATGATCATTGAGTGCCTGTATTCCCAGCGACACACGGTTCACCCCAGCTCCGCGCAAATCCCGAAAATACCCGTCTGCTAAAAAAGATGGGTTGGCCTCCAGCGTAATCTCGCAATCTGGTGTTAAGCCCCACAGATTTTCTGCTTCCGCAATAAGTGCGGCGACCAGGGCAAGCGGCATGGTGGAGGGGGTACCCCCACCAAAAAAAATACTGTGCAATCGGCGCCCTTGCGTATGCTGGTGGTAATAGCGCATTTCCGCCAGCAGGGCATCACGCCAGGCGGCGTGATCAATCTGTGCCCGCACATGGCTGTTGTAATCACAATAGGGGCATTTGCGCGCACAGAACGGCCAGTGAATGTACAGTGCTAAACTATCCACGCAAGGCATCGATAAGGCTAGCAAAGGCGCGGGCACGGTGGCTGATCGCGTGTTTGTCCGCTGGCAGCATTTCACCAAAGGTTAAGGGATATCCGTCAGGAATAAACATCGGATCATAGCCAAAGCCATGCTGGCCACGTATTGGCCAGGTTAGTTGCCCAGTAATGCGCCCCTCGAATACCTGCACTATTTGCCCTGGTATTTTGAGTGCTAAAGCACAGACAAAAGCAGCACAATAATCTGTACTGTCTGTTACCGTGACTTCATCCCAGACGCGCTGCATGGCAACGTTAAAGTTTTTATCCGTACCTGCCCAGCGGGCAGAATAAATACCAGGTTCCCCCTGCAATGCAGTCACACATAGCCCTGAATCATCGGCCAGTGCCGGTAAGCCTGTAGCGGCAGCCACCGCCTCGGCTTTCAGGATCGCATTAGCAGCAAACGTATCACCAGTTTCTTCCGGCTCCGGCACACCTGCATCACTGGCAGAGACGACTTCAGCGGCATAGGGTTTGAGCAATTCGCGAATTTCACGCACTTTACCGGCATTGTGACTGGCAATGACGAGCTTGGAAAACTGAATTACAGGCATATTACTGTCATCCTGAGCATAGCGAAGGATCCCCTACTGTTGAAAGATCCTTCACTGCGTTCAGGATGACAACAGGTATTTGCATCAATCGTGCGCCTTTTGAAAGGTTGCAACGTAGTTCACACTGACATCACGGCCACGATGCCAGGTTTGGGTCAGTGGATTGTAAACCATACCGGATAAATTCTTTAACTGTAAGTGCTGTGCCATCGCCAGTGCCTGCAGCTCTGAAGGTTTCACAAATTTCTGCCAGTCATGCGTTCCAATCGGCAGCCAGCGCAGGATATACTCCGCACCGACAATCGCCATGACGTAGGACTTTGCCGTTCGGTTCAATGTTGCCACAAACAGCAATCCGCCAGGCTTTAACAAGCTGGCACAGGCCTGCATATATATCGATAGATCGGCGACATGCTCAACGATTTCCACGCTGAGGATCACATCGTACTGTACGCCCAGGGTTGCAAGATCTTCAGCGGTTGTTGCCCGGTAATCAATCGCCAGGCCAGACTGCTGTGCATGCAGACTGGCGGTTCTGATATTTTTCTCAGCAGCATCAATGCCTGTGACGGTTGCACCAAGTCTGGTCATGGGTTCGGACAATAAGCCACCACCACAGCCAATGTCCAGCAACGACAAATCGTGCAGAGGATGAATGTCTTCAGAACTGCGTTGCCAATGACCACACACCTGGTCGCGGATATAGGCAATGCGGACGGGATTAAAACGGTGCAGCGGCTTGAACGGCCCATTCTCATCCCACCAGGTGGCGGACAGCTGGCTGAATTTTTCAACTTCGGCAGGGTCTATGGTTGTTGTCATGCATCCAGCTTTATAGTGTAATACGTTACAGACATAACACTTTTAAACTGCACCAAGATTCTACGTTGCCGGACAATGAACCCCAGCCTTCGCTGGGGATTCTCAAGAAGATGGTGCAACACCTATCGAATCCCCAGCAAAGGCTGGGGTTCATCTTGGTGCAGGGTACAGTGTGGATATATATCTGGATTGCTTCGCTGCGCTCGTAATGACGGGCGGACAATTGCGAGGCGTAGCGAAGCAATCCAGTTTTTCCAAATTTTATCTATAGAGCGTATATCAGAAATTTCTATGCAGCTTCAAGGTGCAGATTCTTAGCAGCATCAAAGACACTTTTCTTACGATACTCTGCCATTGCAGCCTGCTGCAGCATCAATGTCGTAAGACGCACAATATCAGCAGCAGTCTGTGCCTGCAGATCATCCATCACCTGCTGCTTTGTGTTAGCAATGCGGGCATTCATCGCCGTACGCCGTCGCACCTCATCCTCTTCAAGCTGCTTTAAAGCAGCGGCTTTCATCTGCACGGCATCCTGCTTTGCCTGTTCAATCACCCGCGCTGCTTCATCTTGAATAGACTGCTGCTGATGACGATACAGCAACACTGTTTCCTGTGCCTGTAAATGCAGCTTCCTGGCCTGCTCAACGGTATCCTGGGCTTGTTTGATATAGCCATCAAGCTTCTTACTGCCCCCACCAACCAGTGGACGCGCCAGCATGGCAAAGAAAATAACAAAGGCCAGGGTATACCAGAGTTTAGCGGGATCCATACCGGCGCTCCCTGTCTTTATGATCAAAAGCTACGGCAGCGGCAACATCCGCAGCACTGGCAGTATTACCGGTAATTTTAAGGAACAGTGCCTCAGCGAGCTGACTGGCTGTAGCAGTGAGCTCTGCCTGCGCATTTTCTTTATAAACCTGCAGCTCCTGCTCTGTCTTCTGCAGGACTGCGTCCATTTCCTGTTTCAGACTGTCATTTTGCGCCTGAATATCAGCCTGAATCTGCTGACGAATTTCCGCCACGATAGCGTGTGCTTTATTTCTGGCATCCTGCTGCATGCGGCGATGCTCTGCTTCCAGATATGCCGCTTCCTTCTGCAACTCTTCGGCTTTTTGCAGGTCGTTCTGAATGCGTGACTGCCGCATCTCCAGGATACTTGAAAAGCGTGGCAGCACAACCCGGGCAACGACAAAATAAAGCGTTGAGAACGTAACAATCAGCCAGAAAAGCTGTGTCGGAAACGTTGTAATGTCAAACTGTGGCATAGGATCTCATAAAACACCCTGCACAACGTGCAGGGTGTTTTATCACGTTACTTTGCAACAAAGATAAGAATCAGGGCAACCACCAGGGCAAAAATCCCCAGTGCTTCAACCAGCGCCATGCCGATAAAGGTCATGGTTTTGAAGGTTGGTTCAGCTGATGGGTTGCGGGCAGTGGCACTGATATAGTTGCCGAAAATATTGCCCAGGCCAATGCCTACGCCAAACATACAAAACAAGGCCAAACCGGCGGCCAGAAATCGAGCAGCATCTGCTTCCATGGGTAACTCCTTTTAGGTCAAAACACAGTATCAATAAAAATCAGTGGAGGTTTAGAGCGTCTTTCAAATAAACGCAAGTGAGCAACGTAAAAATAAATGCCTGCAGGAAAGCAACGAAAACTTCCAGACCAATAATCGCCAACGTCACCAGCAGCGGCAGTATACCACCCACCAGTCCCATCATGCCGATAAAGCCCACCAGCACTTTCAACAGAATATGACCGGCCAGCATGTTGGCAAACAGACGCACCGACAGGGTAATGGGACGCACCAGATACGAAAACACCTCAATGGGTATTAAAATGGGCGCAATATACCATGGTGTGCCATGCGGCAGAAACAGGCTGAAATAGTGCAGGCCGTGCTTCATGAAGCCCAGCAGGGTTACAAAAATAAAAATGAATGCAGCTAGGGCAAACGTCACGGCAATGTGGCTGGTGAAGGTAAAGGCAAAGGGAAACATACCCAGCATGTTGCCAAATAAAACAAACGTAAAAAGACTGAAGATCAAGGGCAGATACTTCAACGCATCCTGCCCTGCCGTTTCACTGACCAGATTGCGAATAAAGCCAAAATACATTTCCCCAAAGGCCTGCCAGCGCCCCGGTATGAGCGTTTGCCGCTTACTGGCGGTCAGCAGCAGGCCGCTAGCGGCCAGTACCGCAATCACCATGGACAGTGCAGAGTTGGTAAAAGACACATCAAACCCAGCTAGCTGTGGCAAGCTGAACAAGGTTTTAATTTCAAATTGTTCGATGGGATTATGGATGCTCATCGGAATCTGCAGCCTTTGGCGGTTGTGGTGATTGCTCAGCCTTACTGAAACGGATCATAGTCATAAGACCTGCCCCAAAACCAAGCAAGACAAAAATAATCAAAAACAACGGTAATGTTTGTAAATATTCATCCAACGCATGGCCGAGAATGCCCC
>JANMDF010000125.1:0-2104 GCA_031376145.1 Alphaproteobacteria bacterium | reverse complement strand
GTCAGCCACAAAATTCCAACCCCAAACCCAAAGGACACACGTCACATGAAAATTCTCGCTCTCGATCTCGGTAAATTCAATACCATGTGCTACTTTTATGACTCCAAAATTCGCAAACATACATTTCTCAATGCAGCTACCGATCGATACTACCTCGCTATAGTCCTCAAGTAATAGCAGAACTAGATCGATTGGTCGTCATGGAAACTTGCGGACTTTCCGGCTGGATCGACGACGTAATAGTTAGCGCGAACGGGCCTTCGACTCCGGGTCTCTCTTCACCACTCGCCATGACGCGATCGAAGATGTTGCCTTCCAGCATGCACGCACCTTGTGCAGGGTCCAACAGGAACAAATTTTTCGGAGCTCAATCTCATTCAGAGTTCGACAGCCAGTCGATACCTTTCTTCCTCGTTCCATTTCTTGACTACACTTCAACGTGCGACTTCGATGGGGCTACTACCTCTTACGTCTTATACACACGTTGCCAGCCTAGATACTGAGCCTCTGGCTAAGAGCTACTCAGGCAGGATCTCCCCCTGCTCGTCTCTCAAATACTTACCGTTCGAATCGTGAATTCGGTACTCTGTCACGATTCAACCGCGATCAGAACTGATCGTGATACTCGACACCAACGGCCTTCTTTGCGTCCGGCCACAAGCGAGTCAACGCGTTGAACAACTGATCGATCAATTCATCATCCGCGGCCGCGGTTGGACCGACGTAGCCATTGCCGCACTGGAACGTCTCGAGGCGTAGTTTCATTTCCGGCCTTGATTTCTGAAAGCCGACGGGCGTCAAATCGTCAGGAACCTTGGAGATGTGGACGTTCGCGTCGACATCGACCCAGAGGACGTGGTGTCCGGCTGTGTCGTCCTGCGAGCGTACAAGGTCAATCAGTTCTTCACGCGCGGGTGAGCTTTCCAAATTCATTTCAATATTCCTTATCAAGAACGGCACATTGCACGTGACAGAACGAATAGTAAACTATCCCAACTGAAACGGAGGGATAGTTTGTGCGTTGTAATGAGACGCTTCGCTAGGGAGTCCCGAGTGCGGATACTTTGAGGTTCAGCGTCTGACAGATCGTATTCTAACGCCGTGGAAGTGGTCGAAACAAGTTCGAGCACGCCAAACTGGGCAAGTTTTGACAATTCGGTGACAACGATCGATTCGGTTGCATCACGTCTGAATAGCCCTCGGGCTAAGAGCTACTCAGGTGGGAGTCGCACCCACTTGTTTTTAAACCATTTCCAGTATGCACGAGGACCGATTTGTTCGTCGCATTTCTCGCGTCTTAGTTAAGGATTTTTGATTTAAAAAGGTGTGAAGTGGAGGATTTGCACCTCCCCCCTCGGTCTTCCCTTTTACAGGTGGCGTTAGCCATCGCTATTTCGGCAAAGCAAAGCGTAGGCAAGCTCTATCATTCTTTCGAACGATCAGCACTTCACACGAGAGGAGCCACCAAGAGCAAGGCACACAATCCAGAGATAATCCAAAATGTGCGAGAATTGCCACTATTTTTTTTCGTATCGTTTCTGTTTAGTTCGGAATTCATCATAAGGTCTCTTTCATTGTTAAGGAGTTCAGGAGCGTCTAAATTGTCTTTGAGATTTCCCAAAGCAATTCCACCGACCTGAAGGTCGGAATGAAATGCCGTATAGTTCTTGCCGTACCTTGCAGTGCCGGACACGCGATGGCTAACGCCAAAGGCGTCAATTGCGTTTCAGTTTAGTCCTCGTCATAAATAAACAGTGTTTTAAAATCGTTCTCATTCCGGACGATCAATCGTATGCGTTTTGGAATCGGAGTTCAATCCATATCGTGGCGATTTGACTTTCGGCCCAAAATTGACCTTCGAAACCCCGCAATGGCACCAAACGATAAAAGCATCAGCGACGTTGGTTCAGGAACAGCGGTCAACGAAATATCGTCGAGAGAAAAATCATGACCGCCAGCAAGCGGTAGTCCCGATTCGACAATTTGGATTGTCGCAAGCGATGAAGTACCAGAGTTCCATTGTGCTTTGAACTCGGTCCAGACTGCGTTTGGTGCCGTTAGGTTTCCAAGAACTTTAACGTTTAACTTAAATAACAATTATCCA
>JANMDF010000114.1:0-15154 GCA_031376145.1 Alphaproteobacteria bacterium | reverse complement strand
TGGATACCATCTGACTTGCCTTCAGGTTCGATAAATTGTGGCATATCTCCAGTTTTATAGCCCTTTGGTACTGTGTATGTTACCGACAGTGCGGCAAGATACTCACTGGACGCAGTTGCTGTATTGGTAACAGGTAGCAAGGCTTCATTCGCACCCAACAGCCGCTTAAAACCTGGATCCTGGGCTTTAGCCAGATCTGCTGCAAAGCGTTCCTGGTATGTTGGAGGATTTTTAGGGGCGGTCTTTACCGGCGTTTTCGCAACAATATCACCTTGACCACGAACAACGGGGATTTGTTGTGGTTGTGGGGGAAGATCTAATGCCATAAAAAAACTCCTGAAAAACTATGGGATATTTTATGCATAAAAATAAAATTTTATCAATAAAAATTCTATGACTTACGCAGTGACGTGATTTACAGCACTGTCTGTTTTACCAGCGAAAGCTGGTATCCAGCAACATCAATAAGTTCTGGATCCCGGCACTCAAAGGGAAAACGGAAACATAGGAACCTCTGCAAAAGCCCTCTGTCATCCTGAGCGAAGCGAAGGCTCTCAATGCTCAAAATGACTGCGGGCTTCCAGATTCTTCGTTGTCTTCAAGCTGCAGCGCATTGCCATCCTCCCCGGGCACCTGGTATTTCCCAAGGAACCAGCGACCAAGATCAATGTCTTTACAACGCCCTGAACAAAATGGTTTATGTGCAGCATGAACAGGTTTTTGACAGACAGGACAGGCGGCAGCCATATTAAAGCCGTGGCAGCGTCACACCGCGCTGCTGCATGTACTTACCTGCACGGTCTTTGTATGAGGTTTCACAAGGCTGCTCACCCTGCAGGAAAATAAACTGGGCAATACCTTCATTGGCATAAATTTTAGCAGGCAGCGGTGTCGTGTTGGAAATTTCAATCGTCACATGCCCCTCCCACTCCGGCTCCAGGGGTGTGACATTAACAATAATACCACACCGCGCATAAGTAGATTTTCCAAGACAAATCACCAGCACATCCCGCGGAATCCGAAAATATTCAACGGTGCGCGCCAATGCAAAACTGTTGGGCGGCACAATACACACATCGGTTTTGCGATCGACAAAACTGCTTTCGACAAAATTTTTCGGATCAATAGTGGCAGAATCCACATTGGTAAAAATCTTGAACTCATCAGCCACCCGGGCATCATAGCCATACGATGACAGGCCGTAGGAAATCATGCCTGCCCGTTTCTGGCTTTCCACAAATGGCGCAATCATGTCTTGCTGCTGTGCCTGCTGGCGGATCCAAAGGTCGCTGAGAATAGCCATTACTGACCGCTTTTGCTTGCTGCAGGGGTGGGCACAGGCTTACGCGCCTGCTGCTGTTGTTTACGCTTTTTCAAATTCGCCCGCAGGGCTTCAGCCAGTTTGGCGTTTTTTGAGGGTGTGCTGGTGCTCATAATCCTGGCGTTTAGCAAATTATCCCACCATCGGCAAGCTCTACCGCTCGCGTCTGAAGATTATAACAATAATTCTTTGTGAGCGGAAAGCCCGCGGGGCGTTTGAGCGAAGCATCGCACATTCTTCATGTGCGATCAGTATAGATTGATTGTTTCCTTTTTACACGACTATCCTCAAAAATAAAAAAATGGTTAATGCCCACGATTGACAACCACAGTCTTTCAGATTCTAATGGCTGCCTTGAGTGAAAAAGACATGTCGTCAGCACACTGGCGAAGCGGGATAGTAAAAATGAAAAACAATACTTTAAAATACTCAATTTTATCACTAACATTAGCAGGCTGCACCACCCTGCCCGCCTCCGGCCCCACCAGCGTTGATGTCAAGCGTGATGCGAGCTTTGTGTTGAAATCACCACCCAAAAGCCGTGCTGCAGCCGGGGATGTGAAACAACATAAAACATTACAGTATGCATTTGTAGATCTGAATTACAAAACCCTGCCCTATATCCAGAAGGTAGCCAATACGCCCATGCCTGGTGATATCTGGCAAAAGGTCTCCCGCCCCGTCAATCTGCCGGTCAGCATTGGTGACACGCTGCAGATTACGATTTATGAGGCACAGTCTGGTGGTCTGTTCGTTCCCATTGAAGCCGGCGTGCGTCCCGGTAACTTTATCACGCTACCGAACCAGATTGTAGATCAATCCGGCAAAATCCAGGTTCCTTATGCCGGCAGTGTACAGGCGGCAGGTAAAAGCCTGGCCGAGATTGGTGATAATATTGTCAAACGCCTTGCGGATCGTGCCATTGAACCACAGGTTGTTGTGTCATATGCTGATCGTCGCGGGTCACAGGTCAGCGTCGTTGGTGATGTGAACAGTGCCGGACGGTTTGACCTCAACTTTTCCGGCGAGCGCGTCCTGGATGCCATTGCCCGCGCCGGTGGCCCGCGCTTTTCCGGCTATGAAACTTATGTAACATTACAGCGTGACGGCAAAGAAACAACATTGCTGCTGGATGATATCATTACCCATCCCGATGAGAATATTTATCTGCGCCCCCGCGATACCCTGTATGTATACCGGGAACCAAAACGCTTTATGGTGTTCGGTGCTTCCAACAACAATGGCTATTTCCCGTTTGAACGTCGTGATCTGAATCTATCGGAAGCCATGGGGCGCGCCCGTGGCCTGCGTGATATTCAGGCAGATCCTTCAGAAGTTTATGTCTACCGCCAGCAACGCAAGGCTGACCTGGACGCTATGGGCATTGACACCGCTGCCATCGAAAGCACCTCTGTGCCCACCATCTACCATGTCAATCTCAAAGACCCGGTAGGCTTTTTCATGACCCAGGAATTTGCCATGAATGACAATGACATTGTGTACATTGCAAATGCGGACTCCGTGGATTTCCTGAAATTTCTTGACGTTGTGAATGCAGCCGCTATTACCAACAATAACGTAGACGCTACAGGACTGTGATAGCACGCACAGACTTCGTGCGCACAGATGATAAGATTCACGTCGGGTGCTTGTACAGCAAGCGTATTTTTAATGTATAGGCAGTGGTGACATGCGCGATGATAACTCGAAAAACTATCCTGAAGTTATTGATATAGATAAGGTTATATCCGCTCTAAAACGCAACGCACTGTTGATCACTTATATCACCATTGCCGTATTTGGGCTGGGCATACTGTCGATACTGACATCCACAAAACGGTATACTGCCGAAACACAGGTGCTGATTGACAGCATCCAGGCCAACGTGGTGCAGGACGTGTCCTCCGGCAACACCCGCAGCTTTGAAACAGCGGCGATTGACAGCCAGGTGGAAATCATCGGCTCTCAGAATACAGCATTGATGGTTATCAAGGCTCTGAAATTACAGAGTGATCCTGATTTTTTTGATCAGTCCATCCCTGAAAATGAAATTGACCCTGTTGCACGCAGCGAAAAAATTACTGAAATTCTCTTACGCAACCTGCAAGTTCGCCGTGTTGGCCAGACATATGTCTTATCCATATCCTACACGGCTAAAAATGCAGAAAAAGCAGCAAATATCGCTAATGCTTTTGCTGATGCCTACATTAATGGTCAGTTGGATGCCCGTTTTGACAGTTCCAGCCGTGCTGCTGAGTGGCTGCAGCACCGCATTGGCGCATTGCGTAAAAAATATCTGGCTGCAGAAGAAGCTATCCAGACATATCGTTATAAAAATCAGTTGATTGATACCAGCGGTGGTAAACTGGTCAATGATCAGCAACTGACAGAAGTCAATACCCAGCTTATTGCCGCCCGTGCCCAGACGTCCGGCCTGAAAGCAAAATACGAACACGTCCAGGCAATTATTAAAACCGGTAATGCCAATGCAGCTGTCGCTGAGGCGCTGGATAACACCGTTGTAAATAATATCCGCGCCAAATACCTGGACACGAATCGCCGCATGTCTGATCTTGCCGCCAAGCTGGGGAACAATCATAAAACCGTGGTGCGTCTGCGCAACGAGCTTGGCCAGTACGAGCGCATTATTTTCAAAGAATTACAACGCATTGCAGAAAGTTATGGCAGTGATTTTGAGATTGCCAAAGTGCGGGAAGAATCCCTGGAAAAAAGCCTGGATGATCTGATTAAGGTAAATGTCTCTAACAATTCTGCACAAATCACCCTGCGGGAACTGGAACGGGAAGCTGATACCCTGAAACAGTTGTATGAATCCAATTTGCAAGGCTATGAAAAACTGGCACAGATTCAGTCTTTCCCGGTAACCGAAGCACGCATTATCACCAAAGCCACCAAACCTTTGTCACCCAGCCACCCTAAGGTTAAGATGGTATTGGCAATATCCCTGATCCTGGGTCTTGGAACGGGTTTCATGGTTGCCCTGTTTCGTGAGATGCGCGACAAAAGTCTGCGCACCGGCGCACAGATGCGTGATATCCTGGGCATTAAATTCCTTGGTTTTCTGCCCCTGATTCACAGCACGACACTATCCGAAAAGGACGATGACGCAGCACTGACCCTCACTGAGCCGGCACAGTCGCACACCTTCAACATGCTGCAACCAACATCGCGCTTTGTTCTGGATCACCCCCTCAGTATGTTCAGTGAAACGCTGCGCTCTATTAAAACAGCCATCGCGCTGAAATTAAAACCCAAAGCCAATAATTGCGTCGTCATCGGAATTATTTCAAGCCTGCAGAGCGAAGGAAAATCCACCCTTGCTGCTAATCTTGGCCTGTATCTTGCGAAGACAAAAAAGCCCACCCTGCTTATTGATGCCGATTTACGCAATCCCAGTCTGACACGCAATAATGTTGCCGGTGTCCATGTGGGGCTCAGCGATATTCTTGAAAATGACGCCATTTTTGATGATGTTGTCTTGCATGAAATGGCCAGTGGCCTTGATCTTCTACCTTCTGCCCTGCATGATGCCGAATTTGGCCTGGATGCCAATTTGTTATCTTCTGAAGGCCTCAATGCGCTGATCAACAGTGTAGCCAGCAAATACAATTACATTATTCTGGATCTGCCCCCCATGGCGCTGACCATGGACGTCTTTGATATTTATGGCTCAGTCGACGGCTTTATTCTTGTAGCAGAATGGGGTAAAACCAGTATTGATACTGTTTCTGACTGCCTGTTGCAGAACGAGCTGGTAGCAGAGAAAATTATCGGCGGCGTCCTTAATAAGGCCGACCTCAAAAATCTGCATAATTATTCAAAATATATTGAGCATTACCGCTATGCGCCACAAAAGATGGATAAGGCCACAACATCGCCTGCCCCGATGAGTACCATCGTCAATATTCCAACAGCAACAGCGGAATCCGTAAAACGGGGGCGTAAGCCCAGGAAACGTTCGGTTTAAAGCGATTTTGCACAAACCATTCATTGACAATCATCTTTTTCATAGATTACGGGGTTATGTTATATGCATATTCTTGTTACCGGTGCTGCCGGATTCGTCGGCTTTCATTTTGCGAAGCAGCTGCTGGCTGATGGTCACAGCGTTGTTGGTTTTGACAACCTCAACGGTTATTATGATGTAACGCTGAAAGAAGCACGCCTTAGTATATTAAAAAATCAACAGAATTTCCGTTTTTATAAAGGGGATCTGGCCAATACCCAGGATGTGCAGCAGGTGTTTGACGCTGCCATCCCGGATATTGTCGTGCATCTGGGCGCACAAGCCGGTGTACGCTACAGCCTGGAAAACCCGCAGGCCTACATCGATAGCAATGTGACCGGCACCGGCAATATCCTGGAACAATGCCGAAGGATGCCCCCTAAGCATCTGCTGTATGCATCCAGCAGTTCGGTGTATGGCCGCATTCAGGAACGTCCGTATCGTGAGGATATGACGCTGGATCGCCCCGTATCAACCTACGCCGCCACCAAAATTGCCAATGAAGCGCAAGTCTCAGCCTATGCCCATATGTTTAACCTGCGGGCTACGGGACTGCGTTTTTTCACGGTGTATGGTCCCTGGGGACGGCCTGACATGGCATTCTTTAAATTTACCCGCGCCATTCTCGCCGGTGAACCACTGGACATTTACAACCATGGCCAGATGCTGCGTGATTATACGTATATTGATGATATTATCGGTGGTATGGCACGGTTGATGGTGCTGGATCTGGATGCTGCCCCCCGTCATGAAGTGTATAATATTGGTAATGGTCGCACGGTGATTCTGGGTGATTGTATCAAGGTTATCGAGCACTGCACAGGCCGCAAAGCACTGATCAATTCCCTGCCCATGCAACTGGGCGATGTAGAAGCCACGCACGCGGATACCGCCAAGCTGCATAATGCCGTTCATTTCAAGCCCAGCATTGACATTGATGTGGGAATCGCTAACTTTGTAAGCTGGTATAAGACGTATTATAAAATTTAGTTTTTTTGTTGTTGCCCCTATGACCCAACCTATCCCCCATGGCTTTAAAAAGATTGCTGTAATCCACGACTGGATGCAGACAGTGGGTGGGGCTGAGAAAGTGTTGGCACAGGTACTGCAGGTTGTTCCCGATGCTGATGTCTATACTCTGTTTGATTTCATGAGTGATGCCCAGCGTCAGCATATCGTCGGCAACAGCAAGGTGACCACCAGCTATCTGAACCGTCTGCCCAAAGTCGTGAAATACTATCGCAAGCTGTTGCCGCTGTTCCCCGCCGCCATTGAAAGTTTTGATTTATCAGCCTATGATCTGGTCATTTCCTGCAGCTATTCCGTTGCCAAAGGAGTGATCACAGGGCCTGATCAGCTGCATATTTCCTATGTGCACAGTCCGGCACGCTATGCCTGGGACTTGACCCACCAATACCTCAAACAAAGTAAGCTGGATAAAGGCCTGCTGGGCTTTATCACGCGTAACAGTCTCAGTAAATTCCGCATCTGGGACTGCCGAACCGCTAACAGTGTTGATCGTTATCTGTGTAATTCTGATTTTGTCCGCCGCCGCATTCAGAAATTTTACCGCCGCGACAGTGATATTGTGTATCCACCGGTGAATATTAATAAATTCTCGCTGCATTTGGAAAAAGATGATTTTTATCTGACCGCATCCCGCATGGTACCCTACAAACGTATAGATGCGATTGTCGCTGCTTTTGCCCTGATGCCCGAAAAACGCCTGATTGTCATCGGAGATGGCCCGGAGATGCAGAAAATAAAAGATATTGCCGGAAAATCCAGCAATATTACCCTGCTGGGGTATCAGGAAGACAGCGTGCTGCAAGATCACATGCGCCGCGCCAAAGCCTTTGTCTTTGCTGCTGAAGAAGATTTCGGCATTGTGCCGGTTGAAGCCCAGGCCTGCGGCACCCCGGTTATTGCTTATGGCGTTGGTGGGGCACTGGAAAATGTGGTGGCCAGTGGTGACAAACCCACCGGTGTATTTTTCGCGGAACAGACCCCCACAGCCATTGCTGAAGCGGTGCGTGCATTTGAATCACGCACCACTCCCATTGACCCTGCGCACTGTCGCCAGAATGCTGAGTACTTCAGCGAAGAGGCTTTCCGTAATCGTCTGACCGCAATTCTTGTCGAAGAAAGCAGCCATCGCCATAAATCCCCATCGCCCCGCACGCAAAGCGCTGCCTGAGCATGGCGCAAAACGGTCTGCACTGGTTTTTTGCCAAAAACCTGTTTGAACGGGCGATTATCTATATTTTCCTGGCAGAGCTGCTGGTAAAGATCTTTTTTGAGTTGTTGGGTGGACAGTGGTACTTTGCCTTGTCGCACCAGAAACAATTTATTTTCTTTGGTCTTATTGGCCTCGACTATCTGTTATCGATGCATAAAATTGTGCATATTCGCTTGAAGGCCAATTATACACTGGTGTTTCTTGGTATCTTCAGTCTCATGATTATACAGGGTGTGGTTATGGGGTTGTTAAATCATAACAAACCCATGGAGCTGATTAATGACACCATCCCCTTAATCATCTTTGTTTTAAATGCGCTGCGCATGCAGTCCCTGGCCGAAAATCGACACCCTATTGATTTTAAATTTTTACTATACGCTATCTCCATCATGGCCAGTATCGCCTGCCTTGCCGGTTTTATTGCTCTGCAACTGGGGCTACCCTCACGTGCCAGTGCTGGTGGGTTGACTTCTGGTCTTTATTTCCCCCTGTTTTTCGCTGGTCTTCTGACCTTAAAACGCATGCCCATACCACTGCTTGCTATGGCCGTATTGATTTTTGGATTCAGTGTTACCGACATCAACCGTACCACAATGATTTTTATTGCTTTGTGTATAGCTGTTGTTGTCCTGGCGAAACTACGTGACAATATCGTTGTTGGCCTTGCAAGTATTGCTGCGATCATGACTATTGGTAGCATTGGTTGGATGTCTTTACCTGAAGATTCGATGACTTATCGTCGCATCGTCGGCCTTGCGAATCTGGATACCAGTGCCCGCACTGGTTCAGTCGGTGAGCGCCAGGCAGAATATGATGCAATTAACGTCAAGCTTACCAGTATGGGAAATACGGTCAAATGGTTGGGGGTTGGACATGGCGGCACCTATGAAGTGCAATACAGTCATCAATATATAAAAGATTACGGTCACGCCCATTATGCCTGGGCGATGTTTGCATTGCGCTATGGCAATATGGGTTATTTTTACTTAATGATTTTTGCTGTGACGATCATACTGAATATTTACAGAAACTGGACATTCACTGACCCTGTGCGCATGGGCATTGCGTTGATGTCTCTACAGGCTGCTCTATATCTGATGACGTATGTAAACTTTGTACTATTGTGTTCCGGGGTTCAGTTTCTCTATATCTTCAGCCAGCAGGAACGGCAGAAATATCTGCAATCCGTACGCTTTATCAACGGAAGGAAGCCCCATGCCGTCTTATAAAATTCTCTATATCTCGCCGGTTGGGTATTTCAAGGGTGGTGCAGAACGTTCCCTGATGGATTTGATCAGTAATCCGGCAGTAACACCCGTGGTGGTGGTGCCGGAAGCAGGCCCCATTATGGCACGTCTGCAAGAACAAGGTATTGCCTGTCATATTGTTCCCTTCGGAGCCGTTAATACGGTACATCGGCCTTTTACTTTTAGAAAAGGGCTGGCTGCTTTACGTGCAATGCTGCACGCTGCACGCACCATCAATAAACTGGCAAAAATTGAGCAGGTGCTGGCGGTACACTCCAATGGCCTGAAAGCCCACGTAATTAACTGTGCTGCCCGTGTGCTGGGCGGCAAACCGGCCATTGTACACATCCGTGATATTCCTTTAACCCGCCAGGAACGTCTGGTCTGGCGGCTGCTGCAATTGGCCTGTACCCGCATGATTCTGGTTTCCAAAGCCTGCTGGATCAGCGATACACTACCATCCAACGTGTCTGTCATTCATAATGGTACGCCGTTACTATCCACCACTGATACCGGCAAACCCCTGTCGGTCAATCCCCTGCGCATCGGCTTTCTGGGACGCATTCACCCGGTCAAAGGCCTGCATCTGCTGCTGAACTGGGTTCACGCCGCACGCCTGCAGGGACTGAATGTTTATCTGGATGTCCGTGGTACTTATCAGGACGCACCAACCTATGAGGCAGAGATTCAGGAACAGATCAGCCGACTTGGCCTTAATGACTGTGTGATATTCCGGGGCTTTATCGATGATCTTGCCAAGGTTTATGAGGGACTGGATATTGTTGCCGTCCCCTCCTCCACGCCAGACCCCCTGCCCCGCGCCGTCATGGAAGCCATGGCACGCAGCATTCCAGTCATTGGCTACCCCGCCGGTGGTATTGTAGATATGATTGATGACGGCATCACCGGTTATCTGGCCAGGGACGCAACAGACTTTAACCGTGCTATTGCCGCATTACTGGCCAATCCTGACAGTTATCAGGCAATGCTGGCCGCTGGTCGTGATAAAATCACCAGCACCTTCAGCATCCCTGCCCTACATCGCAACATTGCAGCCCTGTATGCGGATATTGCCAAATCATGAGCCAGCCGAAACGCCTGTCTAAAGCTGCCGGTCTGGGTAAGAAAGCCTCTGGCCTGATTTTGAATAACCTGCTGACCGCTGCCACCCAATTCTTCATCCTGGTATTGATTGCCCGCGTATTCGGGGCACAGACCACCGGTGAATATAGCCTGGCACAGGGATATATCCTGCCAGCGGCTTTTCTGGCGAGTCTGGCTTTTAAACAACGGATTTTGATGGATGTTGATCATCAGATTCCTTATGCGGACTTTATTGCGACCCGTTTAGTATTTGCCACCCTGATTCTGGGCGCGGCAATCACTGTATGCGCGGTTTTTGAAGCAAAAACAGTGACGCTACTAGCTGCCAGTCTGGCAGTTATCAAGTTTATGGATGGCAGCGTTGAAAATGCGGTCAGCCTGTTGCAGCGACATAAACAGATAGGCCGTATTGCCAGCACCGCCCTTACCCGCTTTATGCTCATCATGACAGCCTTTGGACTGACATTATGGCAGACACAGAACCTGATATGGGCGTTAATCGCCCTGACAACCGCCTTGATCGTGCACTACTACGCCTTTGAGTATCGCTACTGCCGCCGGGTAGAAAGCCATTTTGGCAAAATCCTGACCATTGATAAGGCCAGCATAACCCGTCGCCTGCAATTGGCGCGAAGCGGCCTGCCCCTCAGTATTGCCATGCTGATTGGGGCGATGCAGCTGACGGTCATCCGCCTGGCCATTGACCGTGCCACCGATACGGCCACCCTGGGGCATTTTTCTGCCGTGTTGCAACTGGTGATGGTGGGCAATATTGTTATTACTTCCCTGTCGCAAAGTTTACTGCCCGCCTATACTCGGGATGTGCGGGATGTGAATCGCAAAAGTTATATTGATCACGTTGGTATGGCCGTTGCAGCTATTGTTTGCATCGTACTGATCGGTACAGGTCTTTCTTGGTGGCTGGGGGGGGATATTCTGGTATTGCTGTATGGTACTGAGTTTGCCGGTCTGGGCAGTTTGCTGGTCTGGGCAGCCGTCAGCTGCCTGCCATTTTTCCTGAATCCGGTACTGACGAGTGCCGCCCTCGCCTGCGGTATGGAACGCCAGCAGTTCCTGATTTACAGCATCGGCCTGATCGCTACGCTGGTGGCCGGATACTGGAGTATTCCACACTATGGTGCCGCCGGTGGTTTTATGGCCATGGGCTGCGGTGCCTTGGCACAAGTCCTGCTGCTGCTGTTTTCCATCGTCAAATACTGGCGAAAATCTTTTGACCCCCCCGTGAAAAGCTGATTATTATAGCGGGATGAATTTCTGATTACGCAGACGGCGAGAATGTTTCCTGGTCGAGAATCTGAGCGGAGTTGACTTTTCCGTCAATGAGCACCGAATCGCAGAACAGGGAGCACTTGCAGCGCTGCGTAATCATAAAGTCATTCTGCTATATGTTGTTATCTTTTATTTTACTGTTACCCCTTGGTGTACTGGGCGCGTTAAGTGTTCTGCCAACCATGGCACCGGACATGCTGATCTTTGATTTGATGGGTCAGGGACGCATGGCAACGACCGCCGCCATTATGGTGCTGCTGATACTGTTATTCCTGCTGCGCCGCTGGATCCTGCTACTCATGGCTGGTTTTCTGCTGTATTATAATCTCACCATCATGATGACATTAACCCCGGTACCCCCGGCAATGCTGGCAGAGAACGGTAAGCCGCTGGCAAACCTGCGTGTCATGAGTTTTAACAGCTATCATTATAACAGCGATCCTACCGCCGCTGCGGCTGTAATCCGTAATATCAACCCGGATGTGATTCTGTTTGTGGAGTTTTATCCTGATGTACGGGCATCTCTGGATACGGCACTGTCTGACCTTTACCCGTATCGCTATCCGGGCGATAAACCCAGCCGCTATGCCTGGGGCGTCTTTTCCAAATACCCCTGGCAGGGACACGGCAGAAACGATCAAGACCCGGTGGTTCCCTTGCCGGATACTAAGCAGAATGCTGTACATGTGACCCTGAATGTTAACGGCCAGCCGGTGGATCTGGTGGGTACGCATGCCTACAGCCCACGCTCGGAATATCGTCTGGGTCTGCGCGACAGCGTGCTGCGGGCATTGGGGCATTATGTACGCAGTCTGGAAAACCCGGTCATTGTAGCCGGTGATATGAACACCACGCCTTGGCAGCCGGCCTTGCGGGATATGCAGAATACCGGGCTATTGAATAACACCGAAGGCGTACTGCCGACAACCTTAAGCTGGCCAGCGGAAAACCCCTGGCCGCTGCGCCTGCCCATTGATCAGATTCTGTTAAGCCGCCAGTTCTGTGCGGCGCAGAAACACGCCGCCCCCTATGCCGGTTCTGATCATCTGCCGGTGTATGCCGATGTGATGGTGTGCGGGCGGTAGGGCTATGAAACGCCTTCTTACTTTGAAGCGGCTTCTGGCATAGTTTTACATGAAGTGAAACTTTATTTCGCCCATCCCCTTGCCTTTTATACACGTATAAGGCGATAATGTGGATATAAAACCATTATAAAGAGTGCGACATGCAGTTGCAGACCACCTGGTCTGACGCGGGGCGCGGGCATGTGCCAGGTGATATAGCCTGGCATCTCATTGCGGCAGAACACCAGGCTTTTAACCAATATGTGCGCAAGGGCATAACACCAGTATTGCCCATTGCGAGCACTGCCCTGCTGAACAACTTTCTCCACCTGACGCTGGCCATGGAACAGCAGCAGGAAACGACCATTGCACAGGCGATTATCAACAGCACTGCCGTACTGCTTGAGGCTGCGGCCAGACACCGCGAAGATTTTCAGGCGATGCTGGCCACGCAGGGGGTGCGCACGGACAGCCTGTTGCGGGATGAACCGTATCTGCCCTTGATTCTGTTGCGTCAGCAGCAGCTCTGGCTACGCGGTATTGCCCGTGCGGCGGGGTTGAATTTCAGCGGTGTTGTGCTGAAAGCCAATACAGATTCTCTGGAAACAAGGCTGCAGCAGGCAGAAGCGCAAGCCTTGCGCCGCCTGAGGCAACAGCTGGATCAATGCCGACAACCCGCCGCAGGCGTGCGGCAGTATGTCTGGCGCAGCCGTGATGATGGTAAAGTGCGGTACAGCCATGCCGCCCATGATGACCAGGTGTTTTCCTGGGATCAGCCACCACCTGGTGGACATCCGGGAGAGGCCTTCAACTGCCGCTGTTATGCCGAACCGGTACTGACCAACCTGGGACAACCGGTGGTGAAAAAACCGGATCCCCTGGATACCACCAGGGAGGCGATCAACGTTGCCCTGCTGGCACTGGCCTTTGTCAATCCCGCCACCGGGCGGGTAGCCCGTGCCCTGACACCGGAAATCCTCAGTATCGCCAGGCAAGCGTTAGCCATTGCCCGCACCGCTGCGGCACGTGCCGGGGAAGATGCGGTGCCGCTGATCAGGCGTTTGCGGCAGCTTGATCGGCAGATACGTCGCGAAACGTATACTGAGCGTGATCTTGAGGGACTGAGCAAGTATGAGAAAAATCAGTTGCGCTACCTGGACGGCGAACGTCGCGGGATTTTCACACGTCCCAAAGGCGTGCCTAAAGACTGGCTCAAAGACAAAGCAGACGACGGCGCGGGCGTGATGTATTATCATCCGAAAAAAGGGAAAGGTGATTCTATCCGCATTGCGGCTGGCAACAAAAATGATACAAGGCCAAAATATCGGAAAGATTTTGTGAAACAGCAGATTAACGGGAATGTTGTTGATCGTTTTGGTAATAAAGTTGAGGGCACTTCACCAGAAGCGCATATTCCACTTAAAGATTTTAAATTTGACATCAGGAAGTACTGAGATGGCCAGAAAGCTTTACCGTAACTTAAGTTATGTCAATAAATACGAAATTGTTGATACCCTAAGAAGAATGAGCGATCGTGCTATCCAGGAATACGCTTGGAATAACGATGAAATGTTCAGTTCCTTGATGTTTGATGCACAACAATTAATAGAAACTGGTTTGGGCTCTGCATTGAATGATGGTTTGTTAATTTTTGGTGAAGAGATTGACACATTGTTTGATCCACTCGTTGAACTGAGTTATGTGACGGATAATGATCAATTCAGCATCGCAGAACAGCTGGACTTACCAGGCACGCAGGAGGTGCGTCGTCGCGCCGCCGAACTCTTACCCCTGGTGGAAAATGCCAGCAGTGCGGGCAGTGATGTCGAGTTTTATGCCTGGGTGCATGTTCCGTATACAGACGGTACAGTACCTGCACAGGATAACGTAAAGTGTGATGAACTACCCAACGGTTTTTTTCATATCATTCAGCGCAACAGAGAAGTCTCCGACGCAGACTACGCCCGGTTTCAATTCAACATCGGCGACATCGTGCGTTGCACGAAAACGCATGACAATACCATTTTCAAACGGACGATTCTGACGGCTATAGAAAAAGTTGGCTATGAAGAGGTTATTCCCTGATCACAACGCCAACGCACGGCTACCCGTGTTGTCTAACAGCTACTCAAATCCACACGCACATCAGATGGCACTGGTGGTGTCGCCTGCTGCTGGCGCAGCATTCTATCGACATCCCGCCAGGTGGTTGCCATGGTGCGCAGCGAGGTAATAGCCTCATCTGCTGATGGCAAGTCATTTTTCACGTTAAACTGACCAATCATGATGGTAAGATTATTGTAGTAGCGTTCATAAACCGCCCGCATCCCTTCGGCGGATGGGTCATCACTGAGACAGGCCTGCAACCCGTGAATAATGCGCATGGCATCCTCGGTGGCATGAAACCGTTCAAAAAATTCGGACTTTTCGGCATGTTCCCGCGCCCGCAACATATGCCTGGCCGCCGTTTCCAGCAGGCGCGCCACCTGCTCTGCCGGACTCAGGCTTTGCAGGTTATTGCTCTGATAAGTTTTCTGGGCGTAGGTGTTCATGGTGTGCTGTGGTCGGTTTTCCTGTCATCCTTCGCTGCGCTCAGGATGACAGTGGGATTAATGTAAATGGTCATCTTAGTTATTACTATTATTCATGGCATCAAAGCTGGCCTGGATGGAACCCTGCACTTGCTGCAACTGTGAAACCAGCTGCTGCGCAGCCAGAAATTGCTGAGTAATCCGTTCACGGTAGAGTTCAACCTGACTGGTGATTTTATCAATCTCCAGGTTAATGCGGTCGTTGCGATCGGTCAGTGCCTGAATACTATTGTCAATACCACCAGTGTTTTTCACGAACCCATCCAGCATC
>JANMDF010000070.1:0-1996 GCA_031376145.1 Alphaproteobacteria bacterium | reverse complement strand
CGAAAAGTCCGATCTCAACTATTTTTTGCTCCACAGTTCAACATAATTTAATTAATTTACTGAAAGGTTCGAGCTCTCTGGTTGATCCTTTCCAAGCCGACGAGATCACAAGGTTCCTATTGTTGGCGCCATCTCAAAGCTTCAAGAGTCAAGGTTTCCTTTGGTGCCTTCCTTCTTCATTGTTCCTAAGCTTCAAGCTTCAAGAGGTCTTCTCATTTAGATTCCTCTTCATTGTTCCTAAGAGTCTCAAGGTTCCTTCAATCTGGACCCTCTTCTCAAATAGTTCCAAGGAGTTCCTAAGGAATTTCTTTGCTTTTTCCTGTTCCTATCTGGAGAGCTTTCTGAGAAATCACATCCCGGGTGCTTTGAATTTCTTGTGTTTCCAACTGGGTAAAATTACGAAGGGTCACTAACCACCCGGATAAAAAAAGATTTATCTTTTGTATTTACTGCCAGAGAGATCAGGGACTGACTATTACATAGAGTCCGATACAAGTCACTTTAATTGACACTGAGGTCACTGTTTTCCTTAAGTTCAAAAGATGTCTACCGAGAAAGTTTCTGCTTCATATGGTCGCGCCGTGGTCATTCTAAACCAAGAAAATTTCTTCCTCTGGTCTCGATCCATCAAGAATGAAATTGAAGGACTCAGAAGTTTAGCTGCAACGAATCTTCGAAAGGAAATGGCTGGTCGATCTTCAAAACCAATCTCGTCGTTCACGTTTAATGACTACGTCATCATGTTCCATGCTGAAGCTCTCCGCCAATGTTCAAACTCATCTACGGTTGCCATTGACTTGGCATTAAGAAGAAGCCGAAGACGTCTGTCATCTGAGTTCTTGGATCCAACAACTGCACTGGATGAAGAATCTGAGTCAGAAGAAGTTCCTAAGCAAGCCAATCAAGAGATCAACGATCCTGTTAACGATCCTCTTCCTGACACTGACTTAGAAGAAGGTGAAATACCAACGTACACTGGCCGTCGTCAATTGGAAACCGCTATTTCAAATTTGCCAGATCGCATTAAGTACTCCATTGTCCTCAAGTTTTCCGATTTCCTAAAAGAAGAAAAAGATAAGGAAGCCATTCTTTTTAAGGTTCTCCATGATAGGATCTCTGATACCACTTTGGCAAACCTAGCTGGTCTAAAGAAAGGTCAATACTCTGATCGAGCGCGTGATCCTGTTTCCTATTATCGTTTTATCTATGGAGCGTTCTCCAAGATGAATCTCGATAGAATAACTAAAGTTGAAAAGCTTATCAAGGCTGTGGTACAACGCCCTAACGAGCCAATATCTTCTTTATCTTCAAGACTTTGTGAACTCTACGTTCTATTGGAAACCTGTGGTAAAGAAGCTCCAAATTCTGAACGTTGTTCTTCGCTCATTCGTGCTGTGAATCCATACACTCATGAAAAAATTATTATCAAGTATTCATCGCAAAATGAAGCATTCGGTGTGAAGTTCCCTGAATTTTTTACTCTCGTTGAGGAGTTATGCAACTCCGAAGAATCCGAATCGAATCTTAAACTCCGCAAAGATGAATTCTCTAAAGAGAAAGAGAAAGAGAAAGACAAGCATCTGAAGCAAACTTTGTTGGCTAACAAAGTCGATCCTTCTGAGAATTTTCCGGGAAAACTTCCATTAAAAGAAGACTCTTCTAAGAGATGTCCTTATTGTGTAAAAAATCGTCCGAATGGTTCACCAGCCTCGTACAATCATCCAGAGTCAAAATGTCGAACAAAAGCATCTCGAGATGGTGTCAAAGCTGGAGATAAGAAAGCTGGAGGTGGTGCTGCTGGTGGAGGTCCTGCTGGTGGTGATAATCCTATCATATGTCGTCGCTGTCAGAAGCCTGGTCATAAATCACCCGAATGTTTAGCTCAAGTTCCCGTATCCAAAATCATTAAGGATGTTCATATGGTTCGCTCGATCTCGTGCTTATCCATCCAAGTGATTCCATCGCTTCCAAACTTCGATGATGACGAAGTCTCTGA
>JANMDF010000037.1:0-4154 GCA_031376145.1 Alphaproteobacteria bacterium | reverse complement strand
AGGGCCATCAGCGCTTCATTGATCCAGTGGTGCAGGCTGTGTGTCATGCTGAAACTGCCCAGCGTTACAGGAATTTTCTGTACCCAGAAGGCCTGGAATGATTCCGCCGTTGCGCCATTGGCCAGGATCGCAACAATTGTTCCCAGCAGCAGGGCGACACCGGTGGCAGCTTCATGTTTGTAAAAGCGCATCAATGCGCTGCTGGGACGAGAGGGTGATGTATCCATAATGTTAGACAGCCATTTTTAACAGGTGAGCGTGTTCCAGGTTCAGTAACCATTTCTTTCGGTTGACACCATAAGCAAAACCACCAGGCTGACCATTTTTCTCGATTACACGGTGGCAGGGAACGACAAGCAGAAACGGATTTGCACCACAGGCCTGAGCAACCGCACGGCAGGCGTTGGGTCTGCCAATGCGTGCCGCTAATGCTGCATAACTGACAGTGTGTCCATGTGGTATACTGCGCAATGCCGCCCAGACCTGGCGTTGGAATGCGGTGCCGGATTCAGGGTTGAGAGGAATATCCGCAAAATTGTAGGGTCTGTTATTGATATACGCGTCCAATTGTCCAGCGGCTCTGTCCAGGACTGCATGCGCTGCTGATTTCGCCGTGACAGCCGACGTTGTAATATCGATCCCGTGCAGAACAGTCTCTGTGCCGGTCAGTCTGAGTATGCCCAGAGGCGTTGACACTGTATGAGTCGAAAGCGCAACCATGCCTGCAGGCAACACCAGTGCCGGTGATATGTCAAGATTTTACGCAAAGACTATTCCACTTTTAACGGGAATCGGTTAGCCATGGTGCATGGCATCCATTGCAAAAAGAATCTTACGCAGTGCGCAGGTACAGTACGTGCTTGCCAGAATCGTAACCGGCTACATCCGGTTGCTGGTTCGTGGGTTGCGCTGGCAGATTGTCCGGCATCCTGAAGTGGAGACAATGGTGGCAGCTGGAAAACCGTTTGTGGTATGTTTCTGGCATCACCAGTTGCTGATGACCTGCAAGGCATGGCAGGGACGCAGGATGCGGTTTGCCATGCTGCATTCCAGTCATCGGGATGGCCGCTTGATTGCCAAGGCGGTCTCTGCCTTTGGCATTGAAAATATCCTGGGATCCAGTGGGGGTAAAAAAAACAAGCAAAGTGTTCTGGCCTTGCGCCAGATGTTGCGTGCCCTTGAAGATGGTGCCTGTGTAGGGATTACGCCTGATGGGCCACGAGGGCCTGCACGTGTGGTGAGTGAAGGCACGGTATTTATCGCACAAAAGGCTGGTGTGCCACTGGTGCCGATAGCATCGGCATCCCGTTACGGCAAAACACTGTCGACCTGGGATGCCTTTCGGATTTATTATCCATTGGGGTCTGCGGTGATTATGTGGGGTGCGCCTATATACGTGCCTGCTGATGCTGATCGTGGCCAGGTGGCGTTGCAACTGGCATCAGCCTTAGATAACCTGACCACCCAAGCAGAAAACCATATGCATATACATACCGATCGCACATGAAGAATGTGCGATGTAACGCTCAAACGCCGCGCGGGCTTACCGCTCGCGAAAAATTGTTGTGTAATCTTCAGACGCGAGCAGTATATGCTGTTTAGCGCATATAAAAGTTTAACAGTAATTCTCAAGCCATTTATATATCTATATTTATGGAAAAGAAGACGGGACGGCAAAGAGCATACTGTGCGCTGGCGCGAGCGCATGGGGCAGGCGAGCCTGCCGCGTCCGCAAGGGCACGTGTTGTGGTGTCATGCCGCCAGTGTTGGTGAGGCCATATCTGTTTTACCGTTATTGCACACATACATGGCGGCTTTTCCAGAACGCTTTGTGCTGCTTACGACGGGCACGGTCACTTCCGCAGAAACCGTTGCTAAACGCGTACAGAATCCACAGGTATTGCATCAGTTTGTACCTGTGGATCAGCAGGGGTGGGTGCAGTCCTTTTTGAAACACTGGTCTCCGGATGCGGTTGTGTGGCTGGAATCAGAGTTGTGGCCGAATCTGCTGCTGCAGGCACAAAAGCAGGGTATCCCCACGCTACTGGTCAATGGGCGGTTATCAGACAACTCTTACCAACGCTGGCAACGCTGGCCAAAACATGCGGCAAAACTTCTCAGGAGTTTTACGCAGATTCTGGCGCAAAGTCACCTGGATGCAGAGCGTTTTGCCAATTTGTGTGATGTTCCTGTTTCCTGTCCGGGAAATCTTAAGTATGACGCTGCACCGCTGCCCTATGATGCGGCGGCACTGAAGGTGCTGCAGCAGCAGATGGCAGGTCGCCGCTGCTGGCTGGCGGCCAGTACGCATCCGGGGGAAGAGGTGCTGATTGCCGAAGCGCATCAGATTTTAGTGAAAACGTACCCTGATCTCCTTACAACGATTGTGCCGCGTCACCCGCATCGTGGTTCGGATATTCAAGCGGCGATGCCGGATGGTCTCAACAGTGTACTGCGTAGCAGAATGGCCGCTATAGAGCCGACAACGGCGGTATATATTGCTGATACATTAGGTGAGCTTGGACTGTTTTACAGATTGAATACAATTGTCTTTATGGGTGGCTCGCTGGTGTTGCATGGCGGGCAGAACATGCTGGAGCCGGCACTGCTGGACTGTGCGTTGCTGACGGGTTCGCATACGTTTAACTTTCGCAGTATTATGGCTGAAATGCAACAGGCGGGGGCTGTCTGTGTGGTGACAGATGCGGCAAGTCTGGCTGCAGGCGTAGGAAATCTTTTAAAGAATGAAGAACTTCTGCAGCAGATGCAGGCGCATGCCAAGCAGGTTGCAAGCAGTCAGCAAGGTGCGGTAGACAGAACCCTGGCGGTGTTAATCTCGATGCTGTCTTAATCAAGTGGAAACCCGGGATGCGCCCCCCGAATTTCTGGCAATATGATACATGGATTTCCAGGCTTATGAGTCCATTAAGCAGTCTTTTTAAACTTGGCACGAAGGTTCGCGCCAATACCACAACGGCGCGCAAAATCAGGAAACCGGTGATTTGCGTGGGCAATATTGTCGTGGGTGGCACTGGCAAAACACCAACCTGTCTGGCCATCGCCGATATTTTGACGGGCATGGGTAAAAGTGTGCATTTTCTGGCCAAGGGATACCGCGGCAAAATCACTGCCCCAACCTTGGTATTGCCTGCTCAGCATACCGCAGCAGATGTTGGTGACGAGGCACTGTTACTCGCACAGAAAGCATCCACCTGGGTAGCAGAGAATCGTGCGGCAGGCGCGGAAGCGGCTAGCAGTGGTGCGGAAGTGGTGGTCATGGATGATGGCCTGCAGAACCCGGGTCTTGAAAAAAACCTGAATCTGGTTGTCATTGATGGTGCATACGGCTTTGGTAATGGCCGTATCATGCCGGCGGGGCCTTTGCGTGAGACGATTGATCAGGGGATGAGTAAAGCGCATGCCGTAGTGCTGATCGGTGCGGATGAGTTTAATATTGAAACGCTGGTAACTATTAAATACGGACTTCCGGTTTCCAAAGCAACCTATACGCTGGATGAGTTGCCAAGGCATATTACCAGAAAACCAGTGGCGGCGTTTGCAGGTATTGGCAGGCCTGAGAAATTCTTTAAAGCCCTGAAGGCTGCAGGCATTGAACTTCTGGCAGAAGTTGCGTTCCCTGATCACCATGTGTTCAGCAGTGATGATCTTGAAAAATTAAAACGTATTGCAAAACTGCAGGAATGTCTGCTGGTAACCACCATGAAAGATTATGTGCGCTTACCGGTTGATTTTCGCGAACGGGTCATCCCACTGCCTGCAACATTGCATTTCGAAGATCCAGCACAGGTTCGTAAAATACTGGCTGCTGCATTTACCGGATGAAGAGTGTGCGCCACCTGCGGTATCTGTGTGAAGCTGTCCCGATTTATGGTGCGTATGGCTTGCTGCGCCTGCTGCCGCACCATGCTGCGGGATCTGTATTATCGATACTGGCCGGTATCGTTGGCAGGCATACGCGGCCAAACCGGCGGGCGATGGCACATTTACAGGCAGTTCTGCCTGAACTTTCCGATGGTGCGTGCCAGGAGATTTGCCGGAATATGTGGCGCAATCTTGGTCGGATGGTTGCAGAGTTTCCGCATGTACCTGAGATGCGGGTTGTTGAAGATGCCGGTCAGGCCGGTGGATTCGAT
>JANMDF010000014.1:0-7522 GCA_031376145.1 Alphaproteobacteria bacterium | reverse complement strand
CCGGGCGATTTCCCGTGCGCCTTGCGGGGCAATTGCATTTCAGTGTGCCGGAGCGGCAGGCATTCTGGCGTTTGCTGCATACAGGGTTTACAGATACATATCGTGCGTTACACCCCCAGCAGCGGGCATACAGCTGGTGGGATTATCGTGAAGGACGATTTGACCGGGATGAAGGGATGCGGATCGATTATGTCCTGACAAGCCCCTTGCTGACAGATCGATTGCAGACAGCAGGAATTGACCCAAAACCACGCGGGCACGTGAAGCCCTCGGATCACACGCCTGTGTGGTGCACGATTCGCCTTGACGGGTAGGATACATGTTGTCAAATACCGCTACACACACCCACAGAACATAATCAAGAAAACAACAGTTCAGTATGTCGGACAAACAGTACCCGATTAATAAGATCACGGATAAGCGTTTCTGGGGTTTTATGGTGGCTCAGTTCCTGGGTGCCTTGAACGATAATGCCTTTAAGCTCGTGATTTCCATGGCGGCGGTAACGATTTTTGCCGATCCGGAGGTGCGTAATAATTATATCTCGATTACCAATGCGGCCTCTATTTTACCGTTTTTGTTTTTTTCCGGTTATGCGGGGTATTTGTCGGATCGTTTTCGAAAATCAACTATCCTTAAAATCACCAAGGCTTTCGAGATTCCCATTATGGCAACGGCCATGGTGGTGCTCAGCATACATGTGCATATGGAACTGCTGATCATGATTTTATTTTTCATGCTGACGCATTCCACTTTTTTCAGCCCGGCAAAATACGGAATTTTACCGGAGTTAATGCCACCTGCCCTGCTTACCAAGGCAAACAGCTACCTGAATACGTTTACGTTCATGGCCATTATCATGGGGTCAGTAGCGGGCTCCGCACTATGGCAGCATTTTCAGCATAACCCGACAATTATTGGGGTTATTCTATTTTCAATCGCGATTGTTGGAACCATCTGTATTCTAATGGTACCCAGAACAGAACAGGAATCACAGGCTAAAAAGTTTCATATAAATCCCCTGCATGAGAACATTCAGGCATGGCCGTTGATCAAAAGTAATCCACTGTTGAAAGCCGGTATTATTGGTGTAGCGGCGTTTTGGATGCTGGGTGCACTGTTATACCTGACTGTTATTTTGCTGGGACGTCAGGAAATGGGCGTCAATGAGACTATGGCAGGCAGTCTGTTTGCCGCCGTCGCTGTTGGCATTGGGATTGGCAGTATGATTGCCGGTCATCATAAGGGAAAAGCTGAACACCGTCTGCGATATATCCCTTTGGGCTTTTTACTGCTTGCCCTGGGTTGTATGCTGGTGCCGGTTGCGATGCAGTGGTACTGGGCAACAGTGTTATGCATGATATGTGTGGGTACGGGGGGTGGGCTGTACATGGTACCGCTCATTACCATTCTGCAGGAAGAAGCTCCGGCAGATCGACGTGGGCAGGTAATTGCTTTTGCAACACTGGCGGATATGCTGGGTGTCCTGACTACATCCGGCATATTCTGGGTTGCGAGCAATAAATGGGGGATGCTGCCGCATGAAATTATTTTTGCCCTGGGCATTGTTGGGCTATGCACAGCAGTATTAGTGCTGTTTAAAATTCCCGTAATGGCTGAAGCCATGTTTGGCAGTCTGGTTGCCAGGGTTGCACGTAATCTGTATCGGGTGCAGCGAATTGGTACACTGCACCCGACGGCATCTGGCACGATACTGACCAGTAATCATCTGTCGTTTATGGATGGCCTGATTCTGTGGGCGCATTTTTATGATCAGGACGCACGGTTTCTGGTGCATCCAAAATTTTTTCAGGCACCGGTTATTGGCTGGGCATTAAAAGCGGTGCGGGCAGTGCCTTTTGGCGGTAGTCTTGCTGATAATAAGCGTGGTATTAAGCTGGCACGTCAGCATCTGGCTGAAAGCGGATACGTTTTTATTTTTCCTGAGGGCGGCATTACGCGTACCGGTTACATGAACCCGTTTAAACGGGGCATCAGTAAATTGACTGAAGGCATTGCGGTGCAGGTGGTGCCGGTACATCTTGATGGTCTGTGGGGAAGCCCGTTCAGTTACAAAGGACAGAAGTTTTTCAGCAGCTGGCCAGTATTCCGCCGTACTGTGACGTTGAGTATTGGTCAGCCGATACCAGCACCAGTGCCATTGCAGACTATTTATGCAGCGACACAGGAGCTTGGGCAGGCGGCCTGGCGACGGCGATATCAGCACCAGGATACACTGGCACGACGATTTGTTGCGATAGCAAAACAACATCTGTGGTTTCCTGTTGTTGCGGATGCAACCGGGCGCAAGCTCAATTATTTAAAACTGCTGGTCGCCGCACGACTGCTGTCTCGCAAAATCAAGCCATCTCTCAGCAGCGAAATGCAGCACATTGGTATTATGCTGCCCGCCAGTGTGGCTGGCGTTCTGGCCAATCTGACAGCAGCACTGTCAGGTAAAATACCAGTGAACCTGAATTTTTCACTGGGCGAGGGGATTATTCGCCAATGCATGCAACAGGCGGATATACGCCTGGTATTAACCTCCAGACTCTTCATTGAGAAAATGGGGCTGGAGCCACAACCACACATGCTGTTTCTGGAGGATCTGCGCCCCCGCATTAATCGTATTGAACGATTTTTAACGATAGTACAGGTTTTGCTGCTGCCTGCTGGAATGCTGGCGCGGCACTGGAAACTGTCGCAGCAGAGCCTGGACGATACAGCCACCGTAATGTTTTCCAGCGGTACAACGGCTATTCCCAAGGGCATCAGGCTCAGTCACTATAATATCCTCAGTAATGTCGATCAGGTGCGTCAGCTATTGACGCATGCAGAGGCAATCATGCCGGAAAAGCCCCTGTCCATGCTGGGCGTGTTGCCGTTCTTTCATTCGTTTGGTTATACCGTTACCCTCTGGCTGCCGTTGCTTGATAAACGCCAGGTGTTTTTCCAGCCTTCACCGCTGGAAGCAAAACAGGTGTGTGCGCATATTGCCGAACAAAAAAGCGGTATCCTGCTGGCAACCCCTACGTTTGCGGCAAATTATGTGCGCACGGCAAAAGAAGGGCAACTCAATAGCCTGCGCCTGGTTGTGCTTGGCGGTGAGAAGCTGAGCAATGTTACGCGCACTGCACTGCAGACAGCCCTGCCGGAGGCACATATTCTGGAGGGCTATGGTTGTACGGAGCTTGGTCCGGTGGTCTCTGTAAACTTTCCTGACGTTGTGACTAAAGACGGTACTATATGGCAGACACAGAAAGTTGGTAGTGTTGGCAAACCATTACCCAATGTGATGGTGCGTATCGTTGATCGCGAGACAGGAAAGCATATCGCCGAAGGTGGGGAAGGTATTATTGAGATTTCGACGCCAGGCCGTATGCAGGGCTATCTGCATCAGCCAGCACCCACAGACAACTGGTACAATACCGGGGATATCGGCATACTGGATGCAGATGGCTTTTTATATATTACGGATCGCCAGTCACGATTCAGTAAAATTGGCGGCGAAATGATACCGCATGCCGCTGTTGAAGCCGTCATAGATGACATTCTGGGTGACAAGGGCTGCGTCGTTATAGCCTTGCCAGATCGTCGCAAGGGCGAAAAACTATATGTTTTATATGTTCACAATACATATACAGCGAAAGAACTGGCGGAATCTGTGCTGCAATCCACACTTCCCACACTGTGGCAACCAGCGGCAGATGCTTATCACAGTATTGAAGCCCTGCCCGTGTTGCCTACGGGAAAAATAGACTTGCGTCGGGCGCGTGAAATCATAGAATCAAGGCTTGATAAAAAATCTAAGGATATCCCATGAAAAATCAAATGAATCAGCTACTGCAGCAGGCGCAGCAGATGCAGCAGCGGATGCAGGATGTGCAGCAGCAGCTTGAAGAGTTGGAAGTGGAAGGCAGCTCAGGTGGTGGCATGGTAAAAGTTGTTTACTCAGGCAAAGGCGATGTACGCCGTCTTAATATTGATCCATCGCTGATTGCCCCAGATGATAAGGAAATGCTGGAAGATTTGATTGTTGCTGCCTGTAACGATGCCCGTAAAAAAGTAGAAGATGCGGCGGCACAGAAAATGGCCGGCGTCACCGGCGGATTAAGTTTACCACCTGGCATGAAATTGCCATTCTAAGCGTGGATATGTATCAAAAACAGCAGCAGGATCAGGAAAATGATCTGGCGCGATTAATCAGGTTACTGGCGCGGCTACCCGGGCTTGGGCAGAAATCCGCACAGCGGATGGCACTGCATCTGTTGAAAAAACGGGATGTACTGATGCTGCCACTCTCAGATGCCTTGCAGTCTGCAGCTCACAGCATTCATGCCTGTACGATATGCCATAACCTGGATACAGAGGATCCCTGTCACATCTGCACAGATGCACGCCGTGACCGGCAGGTTATTTGTGTTGTGGAAGATGTGGCAGATTTATGGGCACTGGAAAAATCTACGGCGTTTAAGGGGCTGTACCATGTTCTGGGCGGTTCTTTATCCATGCTGAACGGGCATACCCCCGAAAGCCTGGCGATTGCCAGCCTGCTGACCCGCTGCCAGCAGGAGCCGCCGCGTGAACTGATCCTGGCACTCAATGCCACGGTTGAAGGCCAGACAACGGCGCATTACATCAGTCATCGCTTGCAGGGTTTAGGGTTAAAAATTACCCGGCTCGCCCAGGGGATTCCGCTCGGCGGTGAACTGCATTATCTTGATGAAGGAACGCTGACTACGGCTATTAACAGCCGAATGCTGGTTGGGTAGTTACTGAACGTTCACGAACGTGCGGTCTTTAGCACCAGTCTTAAAGGACACAATACCATCGGCTGTAGCAAACAGGGTATGGTCACGCCCCATGTCTACGTTTTCACCGGCAAAAAATTTTGTACCGCGCTGGCGCACCAGAATATTACCCGATAATACAGTCTGGCCAGCGTAACGCTTTACGCCCAGACGGCGACCGGCTGTATCACGACCGTTGCGGGAGCTACCGCCAGCTTTCTTGTGAGCCATATTTTATTCCTCCGTAGCAGCAGCATCAACAGTCGCCTGTGGCGCGGTGTCAGCTTTTTTTGTTTTAATTTTTTCGGCTTTGACCGGCGCAGCAATTTTTTTGCCGGCAATGGTAAAGTCTTCAATTTTGATCAAGGTTAAATCCTGACGGTGACCGTTGCGACGACGGTAGTTGTGACGACGGTTTTTCTTAAAAACAATAATCTTATCGCCGCGAATCTGATTAATGACAGTAGCATGTACAGCGGATTTCTGCAGCAATGGCGCACCAATTTCCACGGCATCATCGTTGCCAAAGGATAAGACTTCATCAAAATTGAGGGTATCACCGGCACTGACTTCCAGCTTCTCGATCTCAAGAATGTCACCGGGTGCAACTTTATACTGCTTTCCGCCGGTTTTGATTACTGCAAACATGGTCATTCCAACTATTTTATCATAATGCGAGCCGCCTTATAACGCCACGTAAAGCCACTGTCAACGCGGAATCAGGGTTTTGTTTCAGATTCCTGGTCTTTTTCCATAGCCTCCGGCGTTGAGGGATGCTGCGGTGCGCGCTCTTTTTCCAGCAGTTCTTTTTTTAACTGGGCGATTTCCTGTTCATAGCCTGCCGCCTGCAGGGTCTGCTTCATGGAAAACAGGTGTAGACGAATTTTATGCATCCAAGTCCCAAGTGTATGCATAACCTTGGGTAAATCCTCCGGCCCCATCACAATCAGGGCGACCAGAGCGATCAGCAGCAGTTCTGACCAGCCGATATCCAGCATCAGGCGACAGGATCAGCAGGTTTTGAAACGGTTTTTGGCGGGGTATCTTTTTCGGTGGACTCTTGCTCAAGCCCCTGCAGGCCACCTTTAAAAGCACGAATCCCTTTGCCGATATCACCCATGGCACGCGGTAACTTACCAAGGCCAAACAGAATCACAATCGCAAGCAGAATCAGGAGTATTTCAGAAAAACCAAGGCTCATGGCATCTATCCTATATAACTAAAAGACTTTAAGATTACACAGGGCTGCGAACGCACCTTGCCCTGTGATTCGGTGCTCATGTACGGAAATGTACACTCCGCTCCGATTCTAGGGCAAGATACATTCTCGCCGTCTGCGTACTCTTAAATTCATTCAGTTATACGCATTCCTGTTGACGGTGCATCTGGCTGAAGCTTTTTGCAATACGCTGTATAGCTTTTTCAGTGATGGGTGGCAAGCCTGCTGCAATCGCCTGCATTTCTTTGAGGTCGCCGGAGCAATGCAGCGTCAGATCACAGCCCGCTGCAATACAGTTGCGTGCATTATTCACCGGGGTATCGCTGAGCGCATGCATGGTGATATCATCAGAAATCAATACCCCGTCAAATCCTATATACTGGCGGATTACGCTGTCGATAATGCGACGCGAGGTGGAGGCGGGCTGTTGTTTATCCAGTGCGGTATAAACAATATGGGCGGTCATTGCCCATGGCATGGCATTCAGTGCTTTAAAAGGTTTAAAATCCGTTGCCTGCAGGGTTGCAAGATCGGTGGTGACTATAGGTAATTCCAGGTGGCTGTCGGCATTGGCACGCCCATGCCCGGGGATATGTTTAACCACTGGAATGACGCTACCAGCGATCAATCCGGTTGCGGTTGCATGTGCCAGCGCAACAATACTGTCAATGCTATCACCATAGGCGCGGTCACCAATGACATGGTGACTGCCTTTTACAGGCACATCAAGCACAGGGGCGCAATTGACGTTAATACCAAGCTCAGTAAGATCATCGGCAATAGCTCTGGCCTGTTCATAGGCCTTTACCAACGCCAGATCTTTCGAGGAATTATACAGTTCAAAAAACTGCCAGGCGGGGGCGCGTTCCGGCCAGACAGGTGGCGTCAGGCGCATGACACGACCACCTTCCTGATCAATCAGAACAGGAACATCCTGATGTTGAACGCAATCTTTCAGTTCCTGCACCAGCTGCCGCAACTGATTTTTATCACGACAGTTGCGTTTGAAAATAATAAAGCCTGCTGGCTGACAGCTGGTGAACAACGCTTTTTCAGCAGGCAGTAACCTATGCCCGCTGCATCCAAAAATGATGGGTAACATGGCGTTATTTAACAACCATACAGCTTTGACCAACTGCTTTCAGGCGGTTACAAAGCCCTGCTGGATCATTAGTCCCTACCTGCAGGCGATACAGGGTTCCTTTGCCAGGTACCTGTACAGGGGTAAAAACAGGATCCAGCGTTCCCAGAATAGCAGGCTGTTTTGCTGATAACGATGCCCAGGCATTGCGGGCAGCCTGTTCAGATCCGAAGGCCGCAAGTTGCACACGTTTCCCAGAGACGGGTGTTGTGGGTACAACAGGTGCAGGAGGTGTGTTGGTGGCAACCGGCTGCGGAGCGGGTGCCTTCAGCACGGGTTCAGATTTCACCGTAACGGGCGCAACAGGAGCTGGCTTGGCCGGGACAGACGGCACTGTTTTTACAGGCGCAACTTTAACCGGAGCAGGCAGGG
>JANMDF010000162.1:0-1925 GCA_031376145.1 Alphaproteobacteria bacterium | reverse complement strand
ACCAGAATGGGTGAGGTACAGCTGAATACTGCCACCATTTATCTCATTAATCACCGCTTTAAAGACGCGCAGCCCCGCCCGCGCCGCAATGTTTTCCAGCACCGCCAGGCTGTAGTATTCAAGATGTTCGTGGCAGATCGTGTCAAAAGAATTCTGGCTGAGCATCAGCGGCAGATACGACATCTCCACAACCCATACACCCTCATCTGCAAGATGCGATTTAACCGAGCGGGCAAACGCAACAGGATCTTCCAGATCATAATACATGGCAATGGACGTGATCACATCCATCTTACGCCCATTCAGGGTTTTGTTCACCAGATCAGATGGGAAGGTGCTGTTAATAACCGTAACCGGTGCCGGGACGCTGCGGGCAATATCGGACGGATCAACCCCGAAGCACTCCACATCACCAGGATAATTGGCAAGCAGTGTGCCATCGTTGCAACCGATATCCATCACCCGTTGCACTTTACCGGACATGACACTGCTGACGCTGCTCACGATGGAGGCCAGGTGGCGGCGCATGGTTTGATTGGTGCCGGAGCGGTACCAGTAGTTTGCATAAAGAATCTCTGCCGGGATAGAATGCGCCAGTTGCAGTAACCCGCAACCATCCTGATTTTTCGTGATATCGCAACGCACCATCTGCGTGGGCAGGCGACGCTGTGGCGGCGTCGGGTAGCCCTGCTTGATGAAAGATCCCTGCAGATACTGTGATCCAAGATCAATAACCGGGACAAGAGCAGATGAGCCGCATACACGGCAGGTTTGACGGTAACGAATGTGCATACGGATTCTTTGTCTACGCTCTCAAAACTTCAAGGTGAAGGGCAATATTTTTTGTCTTAACGCACGGCCTTTGAGGGCACAAGAGATTTTTGCTGATACAAAAGATGTCAATGGCATTGTATGCTTATCGCACACTCTGACTTCTGACTTCTGTCTCAACTCACCACCACCCGATCCGTCACCCGCCGCCAGTTTGTACCATCGGCAAAAGCGACAACCGCGCCGCCGCTTTCATCGCTTACATAGATCATGCTGCCCGCCGTCGCGGTTGGCAGCGTTGCGACGGTGTAGCTGGGTAACAGCCAGGGGGCTTGGGTGCTGACCCGCGCCCAGCTGCTGCCGGTGTAAAACACTTGAATTTTTTCATCTTTGAGCCACCCCTGCCAGCCGGTGGCCGGTGCATAAAACTGCCAGACACCGCCGATAAATTGGGCAAGTTTCCCCTCTTGGCCTACCCAGACACCGCTGGCACTGCTTGCTACAATATACACCCGCCCTTCCACCGGACTGGCTGGCGGGGTGGCGAGGTCGCGATCTTCAATGACCAGTTGCGTTAACGCATCCAGACGGTTCAGTGCCACATTGTGGGTCACTTCCTTTTGTGCCTGCTGGGTTTCGATATAGGGTAAGGTTAAACGAGGGGTTGGCATATGGTGTCCACTGTGTTTATTTTACAAAATACTGTCATCCTGAACGCAGTGACAGGGCGATTTAAAAGTTTTTTCTTGGCTGGATTGCTTCGCTACGCTCGCAATGACGATCACCCTGTCATTGCGAGACCTGCCTTCAGAAGGCAAAGCCTTCAAGGCAGGGGGCGGCAATCCAGACCTTTAAATCGCCCTGACGCAGTGAAGGATCCAACAGCACATCAGATTCTTCATTGCATTCAGAATGACACAAATTTTCAGGTGAATTGACAGATGATCCCACCCATCAGAGCGATAGTGATCGTCCAGTATCCTGTGTGAATAGCGATATATTTGAATCCTCTTCTTTCAAAAAGTGCGTTGATCCCGACAATTGGCAGAGCCACGAAAAGTCCGGTGAGAGCACCGTGAAAGGAACCGTGCTTGAAGGTTCTGAAATTGGAACCATACTTTGCCATGAAAGAAGTCACAAGAGTGTTCACTTCT
>JANMDF010000160.1:0-16355 GCA_031376145.1 Alphaproteobacteria bacterium | reverse complement strand
CTACACATTGATTGCGAATTGGTATGAATTACCTTCAGCGAGAGGCTGCGACCACCACAGCTGGCGGGGTGGTGTTTTTGACATAAATATTACGCAGACCATCACTGGTTTTAAATTGTGTACTCAAACCCAGCACAGACTCCGATCCGCCCAGGCATAAAAACCCATCGGGCTGCAATACGCTGTTTAACCGCTGCAAAATGGCTGATTTTGTCGCTGCATCAAAATAAATCAATACGTTGCGACAGAATATGATATCAAACCGTCCCAGGCAGGATGGATCATCCAGCAGGTTAAATGGCTTAAATGTCACCATCTGACGTATGTTATCCTTTAACTGCCAGCGATCCCCATTTTTGGTGAAATACTTTACCAGGTGGGTCACCGGCAGACCACGTTGAACCTCAAACTGACTGTAAAGACCGCTTTTGGCCTTTTCCAGAATATCCTTGGATAAATCAGTGCCAACAATCTCAAACCGGCAACCGGCATATTTTGCGCCTTCTTCCAGTAACAGCATGGCAATAGAATATGGTTCCTGTCCCGAAGAACTGGCCGCCGACCAGATGCGGATGGTGCGTGGATTTTTCCCGTTATTCGTCAGTTTTGGCAGGACATCCGATTTGAGTGCATCAAACGGTTTCTGATCACGGAAGAACAGGGTTTCATTGGTAGTCATGACTTCGGTAATATCATCCATCAAGCCAGGATCAGGGCGCATGGCCATACGCTGCGCCAACCCTTCCAGCGTACCAAGATTCCATTTACGTACCACCGGCAGCAACCGGCTTTCCAGCAGGTAGGTTTTATCCGGCGTAATCACAATGCCGGAACGCTGCTTGATAAAGCGCGACAAGATTTCAAAATCACTGGGTTTCATAATCCAAACCTTGCCAATTGACTGTTCATATAGGGTGCAATCTCCTGCATCGGTAAAACCGCACTGCAAATCCCTGCTTTGGCCACGGCACCAGGCATACCCCAGACGACAGCGGTTTTTTCATCCTGGGCAATAATAGTGCCACCTTGCGCCGCAATTGGCTCTGCGCCCTTATGGCCATCACTGCCCATGCCGGTGAGAATGACCACAGCCATGTTGCGTGCACCGTAAAAACTGGCAAGACTCCGCAGCATGGGATCAACAGCCGGACGACAGAAGTTTTCCTGAGCATCCTGATTCAGTACAATCTTAGCACCGGCATCCGCACGTCCAACAGTCATGTGATAATCACCGGGTGCCAGGTATATTCTTCCAGGCTCGACCAGCATGCCGTGCTGTGCTTCGAGGCACTCCCACGCTGTTTGTTTGCTGATCTGTTCGGCAAAAATTTTGGTAAACATGGGCGGCATATGCTGCGTGACAAAAACTGGAATTTTGGGCGTGACGCGTAATTGCTGCAAAAACGCCAGCAATGCCTGTGGGCCACCGGTGGAACAGCCAATGGCAAGCACGGCAGGTTTGTTTTTGATGGGGTTAATGGCTGTAGACAACGGCGTTGTCGGTGACAGACGTGAGGGTGTTGCTACAGTCGGCTGCTGTACCGGTGATTTTGCCGCAGTGGCCGTCGACCGTGGCCGTGCCGCGGGCATATCACGCTTGTTACGTCGTGCCTGCCCCAGCGCCCGCAGCCGCTGCACCAGATCACTGCTGAACTGCGGAGCATTGGCAAACCCCGCACCATTTCCTGGCTTGGCAATAAAGTCACGTGCTCCAACCGCCAGGGCGGACAAACTGAGTTCTGCCTGTCGCTCACTGAGGGATGACGCCATGATAATCTGAATATTGGGATCCAGCGCCAACAAGTGAGGAATGGCCTCGATCCCGGTCATCACCGGCATTTCTGCATCCAAAATGATCAGATCAATGGGGGTGACAGGATTCTGGTTTTTTAACGCCTTTACCGCCAGTTCGCCATTAGCAACGGAGGCACGAATAGCAAAATCGCTATAGTCCTGTAAAATGCGCGTCAGATAGGCACGCGCCACCGCTGAATCGTCAACCAGCATCACACCGAAAGGCACGTGGGATGCTGTTACAGAATTAGAGGCAAGTCCCATTAAAGCACACCAATTTGTTCAAGCTTGGTGCGGATCACATCACTGTCAAATGGCTTCATGATATACTCGCTGGCACCGGCTTCCAGCGCGGCCATGATATGATTCATGTCATTTTCCGTGGTGCACATCACCACTTTTGGCTGATTGGCAATGGCCAGTGCCCGAATGCCTTTCAGGCAATCAAGACCATTCATCACCGGCATATTCCAGTCCAGCAGCACAACATCCGGCACGCTGCGTTGCACGGATTCAACGCCCAACTGGCCGTTCTCGGCTTCCATCACTTCAAATTTCAGGTCACTGAAGATCTTACGTGCCACCATACGGATAGTACGTGAATCATCCACAATCAGACAAGTAGGCATGTTCGTCTCTCCCTGTACCGCGGTTAAGCCGCATCTTTTTCCAGTTCACTGAACAATTTGCCCAGCTCCAGCACCAGCAGTAGTTCTTTATCAAGTTTATAAATACCACTGCACACATCACGCCAGCGCGGATCGACCGTGCTGGGCAGTTTTTCATAGTCAGCCTCATCCAGCGAAAGGACATCACGGACACTGTCCACCAGCAGGCCATACATTTCGTGGCGGTGTTCAATGACCACGCACATAACCTTTTGCGACGCAGAAACAGTACGGTTCCCCAGGGAAAGACGCTGACGTAAATCAACAGCATTGACAATGCGTCCACGCAGATTCAGGGAGCCGGCAACCTCGCTGGGTGCCAAAGGTACCGGGTTTACGCTTGGATTCTGCAACACATCGTGCACGCTGGCCACAGGAATACCAAAAAGTTGATTATCCAGCAGCATCGCCACATACTGCTGCAACTGACCGTTTCGGGATGCGTGTTCTATCGTCATCTGTAACACTCCTTTTATGCCGCAACCGCTACGCCATTGAGCACACGGTCAATGGTCTGCAGCAATGCATCACGATCAAATTTAGGTACGTAATCATCAAAGCCTGCATTTTTAGCTTTCAGCATGTCTTCAGGATTGCTGAAAGATGACAGGGCAAGCAGTGGCAGCCGATTCCAGGAAGGGTCACCCTTCACGTTACGGGCAAAGGTTAGACCATCCATTTCCGGCATCTCAATGTCACTGACGATCAGATCAAACATCTCACCGGCTTCCCGCAGTTTGATTGCGGCCAGCGGGTTTTCCAGTGCCACGACTTCATAACCAGAAACCGTCAGCACAGGCACGAGAAGGTTACGGAAGAATGCACTGTCATCCACCAGCAGGACACGCCGCCCACTGGTTTTCTGTGCCCCTTCGCTGCGCTTTGTAGTGGTTTTGAACCAGTCGGCAAAAGCCAGCTTCATGTAATAATGCGCGTCAATCAGATCGGTGGCCACACCACGTAAAATCATGCTGCCCAGCAGGCCTTCGCTGTCGGTTGGCAGATTAATTCTGGCACTCTCTTCAACAATATCAATGATGTTATCAACAATAAGTCCCATGCTGCGGTTGGCGTCAGAAAATACCAGTACCGGCAGCACGCCGTCTTCAGGAATAGCGTAGTCTTTACTGATGGTTACCAGTGGCATCAACGAGCCACGATACTGCACCAGCGGCTGGCCATTGCTGAACTCGATCTTTTTGATTTCCACTTCTTCCAGACGGGCAATCAGTGCCAGTGGCACAGCAAAGGGAGATTTACTGCCGGCATTAAATACCAGGAAGGATACCTGATCATCATTGCTGGCAACCAGTGCATCGGCCTTGCTCGCCAGACCAGTTTCATTGCCGCTCAGTTCACCAGTTTTGGCAGCGATGCCATTTGGATCCAGAATCATGATCACGCTGCCATCCCCAAGGATGGTGTTGCCAGAGAACAGGGATATATGGCGTAAAATAGGTGATACGGGCTTTACCACGATTTCTTCCGTATCGTATACACGGTCAACAATCATCCCGAAAGAATGAACGCCAACTTGCGTCACGACAATAAACATGCTTTTGCCGCCCTCATTCTCATCAGGACCTGCAATATCCAGCACTTTACGCAGACTCACCAGTGGCAGCAGGCGGTCACGCAAACGAAGAACCGGCGAGCCATTAATAGTTTCAATTTTATGGTCTGAGCCCTTGGTCACCCGCACCAGCTCCACTACGCTGAGCTGCGGAATAGCAAAACGTTCTTCACCCACACCCACGATTAATGCCGACACAATAGCCAGCGTAAGCGGAATTTTGATCATGAAGGTTGAACCTTTACCTTCTGCCGAGGTCAGCTCAATGGTACCACCAATTTTCTCAATATTGGTGCGCACTACATCCATTCCCACGCCACGCCCGGATACGGACGTAACCGCCGCTGCTGTAGAAAAACCGGCTTTAAAAATAAACTGATGAATCTGGCTGTCAGCCATCGCGGCCAGTTCATCCACCGTAGCAAGACCGTTGCTGAGGGCTTTTTCTTTAATACGATCCAGGTTAAGCCCCTTACCATCATCGGCAATACTGATGATGATATGCCCCCCCTCATGATAGGCTTCCAGCTTGATCGTACCGGTCTCATTTTTGCCAGCCGCCTTGCGATCTGCAAGCCCTTCAATCCCATGATCGGCAGAGTTCCGAACCATGTGGGTCAGTGGATCTTTAATCAGTTCCAGTACCTGGCGATCCAGTTCTGTATCCTCGCCAACCATCACCAGATCAATTTTCTTATTCAGTTCATTGGCCAAATCACGAATGATGCGCGGCAGTTTGTTCCAGGCATTACCAATGGGCTGCATGCGGGTTTTCATCACGCCTTCCTGCAGTTCAGAGGTCACATGCGACAGACGCTGCAGCGGTACGGTAAACTCATTATCCTTGTGTGAGCGTGAAATCTGCAGCAACTGGTTGCGGGTAAGCACCAGCTCTGAAACCATGTTCATCAGGTTTTCCAGCAGATCCACACCCACCCGGATGCTCTGGTTGGCATTCTTGTCACCATCATCACGGGCAGCAGCGGCTGGCTTTGCCTCAACTGCTTTGGCCGGTACTTTGGCAGGTTTTGGTGCAGGTGCAGCGGCAACGGTTTCTGAAACAACTGCTTCTGGTGCAGCAGTCTCGGAAGGCTGTTCTGACTCTACTGCAGACCCTGCGTCCCCTGTTGCTGCAACAGTGGTAGGGGCTGCATCACCACCGGCATCACCGTCACCAGCCGGTGCTTCTCCGCTGGCCAACTGATTGAGGGCAGCAATCAGACCTTCGTCTTCACCTTCCGGCTCGACGGATGTATCTTCAAGCACTGAAATAATAAATTTAATCTGATCCAGGGATTCCAGGATCATGGAAATAGCATAGGCGGTGACCTCAAGCTTACCGTCACGAATACGCCCCAGAACATTCTCAGCGGCATGGGCAATGTGCTCCAGGCGCGGCAGGCCTAAGAAACCACAGGTGCCCTTAATGGTATGCATGACACGAAAAATACTGCCCAATAATTCCGGATTATTGGGTTCCTGCTCCAGTTTAACCAGTTCAACATCCAGTTGATCCAGGTTTTCCTTGGTCTCATTGAGAAATTCGTTCAGTAAATCATCCATTGTCGCAGCCCTTTAATGTCAGAACAGACACTACCTGAACTGCATGATGCCGAAAAGTGCTTAAAAAGACTTTAACATGCAGCAGGAAAACACTGGTGGCATTTTACGCAACAATGCCAGATTTCTAGGCCGCAGAACCGCTTGCCGTAATTTCCAGGATATGTGGGGCAATATTTTGCACCTTTAAGTTGCATTTTTGCTGCATCGCGTAGTGGCCAGCATACCAGGCTTGTACGGTGTATGGGCTTATATCGTCAGGCTCCACTGTTTCTGGGGTATATACAATACAGGCGTTTTCCTTGGTCGGTTTTTCCGTTCGACTGCTGGTTGCGGTCAGCGTCATGATACCATTATCCCAGGCAATGTGCACTGTGCCGCCATAAGGCAGGGCACTGCCTGCGCACAGAACCAGGTTGAACAACAGTTTTTTGCTTTCTGCCGCCAGGCCGCCCTCCATAGCACCAAAACGGATGGTGTATTTTTCTTCAAATTTAAAAAACGCTGTAATCGTTTGCTGGATTGCATGGGCATCCAATCCCACACTGCCGGCAGCCGTACCAAAAGCAAGGCGATAGAGCCGCATCCGGCTTGAAACCATGGAGGCACTCTGCTTCACCAATTCCATGGCCTCACTGGCCATGGCACCGGTTTCCTCCTCCAGCAGCTCCAGCCCATTTTCTGTTGCTCCCGCCGGCCCCACCAGATCATGGGTCATTTTGGAAAACAGCATTTCCGCCATGCGGGTGCTGATGGTGTTCATACGGGAGGTACTGGACATGTGATGGTTTCTTTTTATCTCTGGTAAGTGTTTAAGATATTCTTCATAATGACCAATGCCTTTGTTTACCAGAAAAAATGATACCACCCATGCGACTTGCTTTACTGGCCTCCTCCGATCAAAAAGCCCAGGATGTGGCTGCTGTTTTACGTACCAAGTACAAATTTCTTAATGCCGACGATGCCGATGTATTCATTGCGCTGGGTGGCGATGGATTTATGCTTGAAACGCTGCACGCAACATTACCGACCGGCAAGGCTATCTATGGCATGAATTGCGGCTCTGTTGGCTTTTTAATGAACGGCCTTGCAACCGATGGCCTGCTGGAGCGCGTCACCCGCGCAGAGCAGGTCACCCTGTTTCCACTGCAGATGCTGGCCAGAACACGTGATGGGCAACAGTATACCGCACTGGCCATTAACGAAGTCTCCCTGCTGCGGGAAACACGCCAGGCGGCCAAACTCCGCCTGCTGGTTGATAATGTGATTCGCCTGGAAGAACTGGTCAGTGATGGCCTGATTGTTTCTACCGCAGCGGGCAGTACAGCCTATAATCTTTCAGCCAACGGCCCCATTCTGCCACTGGGCACCAACCTGCTGGCCATGACGCCGTTAAGCCCATTCCGCCCCAGACGCTGGCGCGGCGCCTTATTGCCCTCCACGGCCACTGTACAGATTGATATTCTGGAAGCAGAAAAACGCCCCGTCAGTGCCGTTGCCGACTTTACCGAAGTGCGCGATGTCCAGCAGGTCATTATTACCGAGAATCGCGCCAGCGGCATGACACTGCTGTTTGACCCGGAACACAATCTGGAAGAACGCATTTTACGCGAACAGTTTCTGGCTTAACCCATGCAGCATAAAATTAAAATTCACACATCCGATGATTTTCAAGGCATGCGCACCGCCGGACAGCTGGCTGCCGCAACCCTGGACTACATTACGCCATTTGTTGAACCTGGCATCAGTACGGGCAAGCTGGATCAGCTGTGCCATGATTATATTATCCAGCATGGCGCGATTCCGGCTCCACTTGGGTATCGTGGCTTTCCGAAATCTATTTGTACCTCTGTCAATCACGTTGTCTGTCATGGCATCCCAGGTGAGAAGATTTTACAAAATGGCGACATCGTTAATATAGATGTGACAGTAATTGTTGATGGCTGGCATGGTGATACCAGTCGCATGTTTCTGGTGGGCAATGTCAGCAAGCTGGCAGAACGCCTTGTGAACATCACTTATGAAGCGATGATGCGCGGCATTGAGGTTGTCAAACCTGGTGCCACCACCGGTGACATCGGTCATGCTATTCAGCATTTTGTTGAAAAACAGCGATTCTCCATAGTGCGGGATTTCTGCGGGCATGGCTTGGGGAAAGTTTTTCACGATGCGCCGAGTATTCTCCACTACGGCAAGCCCGGCGACGGCGAAGAACTGCACAGCGGTATGTTTTTCACCGTTGAGCCGATGATCAATGCCGGCACCTGGCAGATCAAAGTCTTAAGCGATGGCTGGACAGCCGTCACCCGCGATAAGAAGCTTTCCGCCCAGTTTGAGCACAGCATTGGGGTTACTGATACGGGATACGAGATTTTTACCACGTCTCCCAAGGGGTGGCTGAAGCCACCGTATTAAAAAACCACGCATTAATACTTGCCAAGCATGATTTAGTTCGCTATTCCAGCCCTCTATCTCGCACACGGGCAGTTTTCCGGTGTTCTGCTAATGCAGAATCCCAGCTCGTGGTGGTTCAACTGGAAAAAGGATCCAACCATGCAACACAACATCCCTCATTTTACAATGCGTCAGCTGATTAACGCAGGCGTACACTTCGGCCATACCATCCGCCGCTGGAATCCAAAGATGAAGCCATATCTGTTTGGCATTCGTAACGGTGTTCATATTATTGATTTACAACAGACTGTGCCACTACTGCACCAGGCATTACTGGCGCTGCATGATACCGCGGCAAAAGGTGGTCGGATTCTGTTTGTCGGCACCAAGCGTCAGGCACAAGAGCGCGTGGCAGAGGCTGCACAGCGTTGTGGGCAGTACTATGTTAACCAGCGCTGGCTGGGTGGTATGCTGACCAACTGGAAAACCATTTCAAATTCTATCGGTTCATTAAAACAACTGGATGAACACCTGGAAAAACATAAAGACGCACTCACGAAAAAAGAAACCCTGCAGTTGAACCGCGAACGTCAGAAGCTGGAAATGGCTCTGGGTGGCATTAAAAACATGGGTGGGCAGCCGGATCTGATTGTGGTGTTTGATACCAACAAAGAAGCCATTGCCATTGAAGAAGCCACCAAGCTGCGGATTCCCATTATCGCTATCCTGGACAGCAACAGTGATCCTGATGGCGTTGTCTACCCTGTTCCCGGCAACGATGATGCCAGCCGTTCCATTGAACTGTACTGCAACCTGTTTTCGGACGCTGTTATTGGTGGCCTGCAGCGTGAAGTATCCAACAGCGGCGTGGATATTGGTGCCATGGAAAATCTTCCGGTTGCCGAAACAACTGTTGTTGATGATGCAACGGATTTACAGGCAGCCGCCAACGCGTAATCACCCATTGCTTATATACTGAGGTATCCCCATGACAACAATCACAGCCGCACTGGTAAAAGACCTGCGCGAAAAAACCGGTGCAGGGATGATGGACTGCAAGAAAGCCCTGACGGAAAACGCCGGTGACTTTGAAGCCGCCGTTGACTGGCTGCGTAAAAAAGGCCTGTCTGCTGCCGCTAAAAAATCCGGACGTGTTGCCGCTGAAGGGTTGGTCTCCGCCTTGAGCACAGGCACACAGGCGATTGCCCTGGAAGTAAATGCTGAAACAGATTTCGTGGCACGCAACGATGCCTTCCAGGGTTTTGTAAGAACTTTGGGGCAACTGGCATTAACGAAACAGATCCTCAGCATTGATGCGCTGGCTGCTCTGCCCTACCCTGGCACAGGCCGCTCCGTACAGGAAGAGCTGACCCACCTGATTGCCACCATCGGCGAAAACATGAGCCTGCGCCGCCTGCAGTCTTTAACTGTTAAGGATGGTGTTATTGTCCCGTACATTCACAATGCCGTTGCTGACGGCCTGGGGCGGATTGCCGTCCTGGTTGCCCTTGAATCAACCGGCGATAAAGCGGGCTTGAATGAACTTGGCAAGAAAATTGCCATGCATGTTGCTGCCGCCAGTCCGCAGGCACTGGATACTACCAGCGTTGACCCTGCCATGCTGGCACGTGAGAAAAATGTGCTCAGTGACCAGGCGCGGGCTTCTGGAAAACCGGAAGCCATTATTGAGAAAATGGTCGAAGGTCGTATCCGCAAATACTATGAAGAAGTCGTATTGCTGGAACAGATTTTTGTCATGGACGGCGAAACCCGTATTGCTGATGTTGTAACACAAGCCGCAAAGTCCTTGAACACGTCCATCGTTCTAACAGGGTACGCCCGCTATGCGCTGGGTGAGGGCATTGAAAAAGAAGAGAAAGATTTCGCTGCCGAAGTGCAGCAACAGCTGGCTGGATAATACGAAGAATTATAGGAACCTCTGCAAAAGGGGGGTGATGTCATTCTGAGCACAGCGAAGAATCTCAATAATTACAAGAAGATCCTTCGCTGTCACTCAGCATGACACTGTGCGGACTTACGCGAAATTTATACCAATTCGCAATCAACGCCTAGATGGGCTGCGTCGTCTCTCGCCGTGCTCATGGCCAATCAGGCCACTGCGCGCGGCTCTTTAGTCTCGCCTCATCTATACATTGATTGCAAAATGGTATAGGCATCATTTGTGCGTAAAATCACATTCATGTGATGCGTCTTGTATTATTCTGCAACGATGACATCACCCGAACAGCAGCATATCTCAAAACTACTGCTCACTGCCATCGGCTCTCGTGCGGGCGTGCGCAGCTTTCTGCACATGGTTCACGCTGAAAGTTGCAAAAAAGGTTGTGAATCTGATGGTCTGGCGGAAATCATTCTGTCTCTTCTGGAATCACATATGTCCGCAGCAACGCAGTCTCGCTGTCAGCAATCTATGGAAGCTCTTCAAGAATCCATATTTTTTGATACCACATCTTCCGAAGAGACCTTTAGGCGAATAGGTGTTTTACAAGACCTTGAACGCTACCTTAATGAAATTGCCGGCAATATCTTTATGGCCGTGTTGTTTCGCGAAGATGGTAACGAAGCGAATAATATTGAAGCCGTACAAGCCCTGCTGGGAGCCCAGATGGGTTTGTTTAACAGTGAATTGGAACGATAAGGCCAACCTTATCCGCGCCTGGACTGAAAGAAATCCTGCAGCAGCATGCCGCATTCATTAGCCAGAATTCCCCCCTGCACCATTGGCTTATGATGGCAGGTAGCATGATCATACACGCGTGCACCATGATCCACCCCACCACTTTTGGGATCATAAGCACCAAAATACACCCGCCGAATGCGCGCATGACTGATAGCCTGGGCGCACATGGCGCAAGGCTCCAACGTTACATAGAGATCACAGGTTGTTAACTGCACCTGTTGCAGGTGTGCCGCTGCCTGGCGAATCACCAGCATTTCTGCGTGTGCCGTGGGATCATGATATTTCATGACAAGATTATGCGCTGCCGCAACGAGCGCATTGGAACGATAGTCAATAATGACTGCACCTACCGGCACTTCATCGTGAATACGTGCCATTCTGGCTTGCTCAATAGCCTGCTGCATCCAGCCATGGGTTGTATTTGTCATCAGGCATTCTATAAGCAAGATGAAAAGGATACACAACCCATGACCCAACCTGTTATTGGCCTTACACTGGATGCTGAGGAAGCTGGTGGCTATTCCAAAATGCCATGGTATGCCATTCGTGAGAATTACTGTCAGGCGGTTTACGATGCCGGCGGCCTGCCCATTGCCCTGCCGCACGAACCAGAAGCCGTTGACGCCTATCTCAACCTGGTTGATGGTCTGCTGGTCACCGGCGGTGCGTTTGATGTTGATCCCAGCTTGTATGGTGAAGGCAATCGCCATGATACGGTGGTTCTGAAAGAACGCCGTACGGCATTTGAGTTTGGGATCACCCGCCAGGCACTGGCCAGAAACATGCCGGTTTTCGGCATCTGTGGTGGCGAACAACTGCTCAATGTGGTGCTGGGTGGAACGCTCATTCAACATATTCCAGACAGCATCCCCAACGCCCTGCAACATGAACAGCCCAATCCCCGCCATGAACCAGGACACACCATCAATATCGTTAAAGGCACACTGCTGTATGATATTGTCAAAAGCGATACCATGGACGTAAACACCGCCCATCACCAGGCCATTAAAGATCCGGCCAGCTATTGTCTTGTGAACGCTCGCTCACAAGACAATGTTATTGAAGGCATTGAAGATCGAACCTACCGTTTCTGCCTTGGTGTGCAGTGGCATCCGGAATATTATGTTGATCCAGGTGACCGCAAACTGTTTACCGCCTTTATCCAAGCGTGTCAGAAATGACCGATGCAGAAAAAGGCGAACGCCTGGCCAAACGCCTGGCACGCATGGGCGTTACCTCCCGCCGCCAGGCCGAACTGCTGATCACCGATGGGCGGGTGAAGGTTGATGGCAAAACCGTGCGCAATGTTGCCACCAATGTGGGCAGTAACGCCGTTTTACATGTCGATAATAAGCCGATTATTCAGGATAACCCGGTGCGCCTGTGGCTGTATCACAAGGCCAGAGGCGTAATGACCACCCATAAAGACCCGGAAGGCCGCCCCACCGTTTTTGAACGCCTTCCCAAAGATCTACCCCGCGTCATCAGTATTGGCCGGTTGGATTTTAATACGGAAGGCCTGCTGCTGCTTACCACCCATGGTGGGCTGGCGCGGCATCTGGAACTGCCCAGCACCGGCTGGAAACGCAAATACCGCGTGCGGGTACACGGTAAAGTTGATCCGGATCGCCTGGCACAGCTTGCCGAAGGCATTAGCATAGATGGGGTGCAGTACCGCCCGGCTGAGGCCACTCTCGACAGTCAGAACGGCAGTAATGCCTGGATAACGATTACCCTGCAGGAAGGCAAAAATCGGGAAGTGCGCCACCTGATGGCGCATCTGGATTATACGGTAACCCGTCTGATCCGCGTCAGTTATGGTATTTTTACGCTGGGTGATCTGGCTACCGGAAGCCTCCAGGAAGTGCCGCGCCGCGTTTTGAAAAGCCAGCTACCGCCGGCCATCTGGAAAGATGTATCATAATTCATGCGCATCATCGCCGGACACAAACGCGGGGCGCATCTGTATACCCCAACGGACGACAGCATCCGCCCCACCCTGGATCGCCACCGGCAGGCATTGTTTAATATGCTGCAGCACCATTTTCCGACACAGCTGCGTGACACGCAGGTGTTGGATCTGTTTGCCGGCACCGGGGCACTGGGGCTGGAAGCCTTATCGCGCGGTGCACGCCATGCAATTTTTGTGGACAACAACCCGCAGTCTGTAAACCTGGTACAGCGCAATATTGTAAAGTTGGGTTATCAAGATCAGACAAGCGTTCAGCAGCAGGATGCGCTGGTTTTCTTGCAACAGCGCAACACCCCAGCAGACCTGATTTTCCTCGATCCACCCTATCATAAAAAACCAGAGATTGCAGATATTGGTCTGCAGACCCTTAACGCCCTGACCAGCGCGCACTGTGTACATTCGGCAACACTGGTGATCCTGGAAAGTGCCCTGCCATTGCGACAGGAATCTCTGCTGCACTGGCGATTACCGCTGCAGAAAATCTATAAACAGACCTGCTTTAATTTTTTATTGCGCAATTAGACTCAATTTTTATTGAAACCTGGTATCGTATTTGTTACCCTCGCCGGATGATACGTTACGCTTTGCCTGCATTATGGTTGCTCACACTTCTGGCATCGCCTGCCTATGCGCAATCCTGGCAGGGGGGGTTGGATACAGAACTCAACAAAATTCGCCGTTACAGCGAGCAGACTACCCCCGCCTCTCTACCCGTTGATAGAACATCTTTTGGCAGTTTGAGACCGCCAACCCCTGCAGCAACATCTGCACCAGGCAACACCGTTGCGTATCCGGTCAGTGAAAATTTCGCCATGACGGTTGCCGGTGGGGCTGTTGCAGCCGATGCCGCAAGAGATTCAGACGCTTTTACCGGTAATGGTGGCGCCGCAGACACCGCCGATGATTTCAGCAATAACAGCTCCTTGGAAAAAATACCGTTGACGGTAAAAGGTGTGTGGAAGTTTTGATTGTCGAATGTGACCCACATCACATCCATTGCGTCAGATACCCGCTATTATCGCATCTTATTCATCTTTTTCTCGAGATCCGTGTATGTTGGAAGGTATTTTTGGTAACGCTGAAAGTAATGAGCGAAAATCTATTGAACGTGAACTGCAGAATCTATCCCTGCATCCTAAGAATCTAATAACAGCCACGCTTAAGAATATTAAAAAGAACAATCTTAGAAAGGAACCACTGTCAACGGCAGAAAAGAGTTTGGAGGCGTTAAAGCAAACTTCTCTGCCCGGGATGCTCAGTTTGCTGTATGTTCACATAGATTCATTCTCCGGTGTCTCGATTCATTGGTTTATGCACCATGATGACCCTAAACCGGATTATTATCAAAAACGTCCAACGCACGATGATAACCTTATCGTGCGATCTATGCCCAGTAATCACGGCAGGCCTTGGGAGCAAACGATTTTTGCAAAGCTGGTGCGTGACGATACCGGGGTTTATCTGAGAACGGTTTTCCCCTGGAAGGCTGATGGAGCAACTACCTGGCCTACCCTGCGTCCACAAATGCTTCTGGAAGAATTGCCGCCATCTTTTGGTGAAAAACCCACCGCCACCATGCAGCACTATTATGACACCCTGGCTGTTCTATTCAGTGCAAAGGATATAGATTCAGACGTATCTGCTACCATAGCAAAAAGTCAGAATAATAGCATCTTTCCAGTGTACCTGACGTATATGCAGAAGGCCAGTGCATGCGCCCTGGTGCACGGCTTTTATCCTGCATTACAGGACAATATCCCTGACAAGAATGAACAGGCAGCCTACAATCTTAAAATCCTTGACGGACTGGCTCACAATATTGAAGTTTTGCGCAGCATGGCTGGCTATGTTGCAGATCTCCCCGATACACAGCAGCAACTGTACTATCAGAAAAAGCTGCAGATCTTCGCCAATGCCTCTACACAGCATTTGAATCTTACAGAATTTGGCCAGGATCTGAAACCCATTGAGTGTGTCCAGAAGCTTATTGATCATTTTTATGCGGTTAAGGAAGCAAATGCAGATGCGCTATTTAACGCCAATACTTATAACTGGCTGATCAATGGCTGGGCACAGGATTACCAGATTCGGCAATCCGAACCGCCTATAAAAATAGGGGAAGCCGTTCTTGACCCAACCCAACCCCTGTTGCCACCAGCCAACGAGCTTCCAGCCCTGGAAGCATACCTGAAATTACAGGCAACCACCACGACCTGCATGCAGGCTGTCTTGCAAAACCCTGAGCAACAAGCGGCTCTTGCTGCTGTATTCGTCACTATGCAGACCCAACTGGACGCTTTTCAAGCATCACAAAGTAATAGCGGAATTTAAGCCGTTGTTGGCAGAATCGTCTGCCCCGTACTTTTCCAGTCTTCAACAAACGCCGCCAGGCCTTTTTCAGTCAACGGATGGGCAAACATCTGCCACAAGACTTTGGCGGGACAGGTGACAATATGCGCCCCCAGTTTGCCCGCCTGCAAAATATGGGCGGGATGCCGGACAGACGCCACCAGGACTTCCGTCTGAAACTTCGGATATTGGCCATAAATATCCATGATATCGGCAATCAGTTCCATACCGTCGTTACCGACATCATCCAACCGCCCGACAAATGGCGACACATACGTTGCACCGGCTTTGGCTGCCAAGATCGCCTGATTGGCAGAAAAGCACAGCGTCACGTTGACTTCCGTGCCGTGTGCCCGCAATTCCTTACACACTTTCAAACCTGCTGGGGTCAGCGGCACTTTGACAGTCACATTCTTGGCGATACTTGTTAAGACAGCCGCTTCCCGGCGCATGGTTTCATAGTCCGTTGCCGCCACTTCCGCACTCACCGAACCAGGCACAAGTGCACAGATTTCCGCAATCACATCAAGAAATTTGCGGCCACTCTTGGCAATCAGGCTGGGATTGGTGGTAACGCCATCCAGCAAACCGGTTGCTGCCAGTTCGCGAATCTCGCCTACATCCGCCGTATCAACAAAAAACTTCATCTGCTGGTCTCTACTGTCATTTATATGCACATCCTGTATAAGATCCGCATGGCATACGTCAATGTTCTCTTGCCCGTTCGGGTTAGCAAACCATTTACCTATCTTGCAGCGGATAATGATCCGCCGCCGGTAGGTGCGTTTGTGAATGTCCCGTTTCGGGGCAAAGTTGTCACCGGTGTGGTGTGGATGGGAGAACCAGACACCACCGTACCAGCGGCAAAGCTGAAAAATATTGTGAGCGTTCACGCACATGCAGCATTAAGCACCATCTTCTGCCAATATCTGCAATGGCTTTCAGAATATACCATGACACCGGTGGGCATGGCCTTAAAGCTCGCCATGCCGGTTGCCGAAGGATTCAGCGACAAGGTTAGCCGTGTTAAGAAAGCAACCATTCCCAACCAGACACCAAAACCGGCAACCCTGAATGCTGATCAGGAAAAGGCTCTGGGCGTTATTACCGAACACATGCGGGAGCACCGCCACCATACCTTTCTGCTGGACGGGGTGACGGGATCAGGAAAAACCGAGGTTTATGTTGAAGCTATACTGCGCTGCCTGGCGGCAGGGCGACAAGCGTTGATTTTACTGCCGGAGATTGCGCTCAGTACCCAGATGCTGCACCGGATTACGGAACGCCTGGGCTTTACCCCTCTGGTTTGGCATTCCGGTGTTACGCCTGCCCAGCGCCGCGATG
>JANMDF010000253.1:0-2558 GCA_031376145.1 Alphaproteobacteria bacterium | reverse complement strand
GCAGACCTCTGCGAATTGTAGCAAATTTTTAAAGAGTACACGTAATACCGGAAGAAAACGCCGCTTTCTTTCAAGAGGGTATAGGGTGCGAGTGCGCTCCCTGCTAACCCGCCTTCTTATCCTCGCTCACATCTTCAAATTCAGCATCAACCACGGTCTCTTCACCAGCAGCAGCATTGCTGTTGTCCGCGGCGGGTGCTTCTTCGCCCTCGCCGGCCTGGGCTTTGTACATGGCTTCACCCAGTTTCATGCTGGCAACCGTCAGACCCTGAATTTTCTCGCGCAAGACGGCAGCGTCTTCGCTGCCCTGCACATCTTTTAGATCCTGCAGGGCTTTTTCAATGGCACCTTTTTCATCGGCACTGACTTTATCACCAAATTCCGCCAGGCTTTTTTCGGTGGCATGGATCAGGCCGTCGGACTGGTTTTTCAATTCCACCAGTTCCTTACGCTTTTTATCGCCTTCGGCATTGGCTTCGGCATCTTTTACCATCTGCTCAATATCGGCATCGCTCAAGCCTCCAGAGGCTTGAATACGGATCTGCTGTTCCTTGTTGGTGGCCTTGTCTTTTGCGGAGACGCTCACAATACCGTTGGCATCAATGTCAAAAGTGACTTCAATCTGCGGCACACCACGCGGGGCAGGGGGAATGCCCAGCAGGTCAAACTGCCCCAGCAACTTGTTATCCGCCGCCATCTCGCGCTCACCCTGGAATACACGAATGGTCACCGCGCTCTGATTGTCATCAGCGGTGGAGAAGGTCTGCCCTTTCTTGGTCGTAATGGTGGTGTTGCGCTCAATCAGGCGGGTGAACACGCCACCCAGGGTTTCAATGCCCAGAGACAGCGGGGTGACATCCAGCAGCAGGACGTCTTTTACATCACCTTTTAAAACACCGGCCTGAATGGCGGCACCAATGGCCACGACCTCATCCGGGTTTACACCTTTGTGCGGATCACGACCAAAGAAGTTTTTAACGATCTCCTGTACTTTTGGCATGCGGGTCATGCCGCCCACCAGGATCACTTCGTCAACCTGACTGGCTTTAATGCCGGCATCTTTCAGGGCAGCCTTGCATGGCTCAATGGTGCGTTGCAGCAGGTCATCGACCAGGCTTTCCAGCTTGGCGCGGGTCAGCTTCACGTTCAGGTGTTTGGGGCCATTCTGATCAGCGGTGATAAACGGTAGGTTTACGTCCGTCTGTACCGCACTGGACAGCTCAATTTTGGCTTTCTCAGCAGCTTCCTTGAGGCGTTGTAAAGCCAGGGTGTCTTTGCGCAGATCAATGGTGTTCTCACGCTTAAATTCATCAGCCAGGAAGTCGATGATGCGGTTGTCAAAGTCTTCCCCACCCAGGAACGTGTCGCCATTGGTGGATTTGACTTCAAACACACCATCACCGATTTCCAGGATGGAGACGTCAAACGTACCACCGCCCAGGTCATACACGGCAATCGTGCCAGTATTTTTCTTATCCAGTCCGTAAGCCAGGGCAGCAGCAGTGGGTTCGTTGATAATACGCAAAACTTCCAGACCGGCAATCTTACCGGCATCGCGGGTGGCCTGACGTTGGGCGTCATTAAAGTAGGCCGGTACGGTAATCACCGCTTGTGTCACGGGTTCGCCCAGGTGGCTTTCGGCGGTTTCTTTCATCTTTTGCAGGGTAAAGGCACTGATCTGGCTGGCACTGTACTTCTGGCCGTCAGCCTCTACCCAGGCATCACCATTATCGGCCTTGACAATTTTATACGGCACCATGCCAATGTCTTTTTGGGTCAATGGATCTTCAAATCGGCGGCCAATCAGACGTTTAATGGCAAAGAATGTGTTGGTCGGATTGGTTACGCCCTGGCGTTTGGCTGGTTGTCCCACCAGGCGTTCACCATCCTTGGTAAAGGCAACGATACTGGGTGTCGTGCGTGCGCCTTCGGCATTTTCAATAACCTTGGGGGTTTTGCCATCCATGATTGCAACGCAGGAATTGGTTGTGCCCAAATCAATGCCGATAACATGTGCCATAGTGTGTGAATCCTTAAAATAATACATCCGTTGAACGTTTAAAAAAACCGCCGCGCGCCATTCTGAGCGTAACGAAGGATCACTTTAAACGGGTAGATTCTTCGCTGCGCTCAGAATGACAACAGCAGACATGCTGCGTCAGTCTTACGTTAATGCCTATATGGGGGATAGAGCGCGGATGTTCAAGGGGGAGTTTGCACGTGATATAAAATGTGATGCCCATCATATGCGCGTGCGGTTGGCGTGTGGTATGTTGCGTAATATTTTTCAGGAATATTTTGAGGACATAAGATGTTTGGTCGTAAAAAAAAGTCACTGCCTGAGAATCAAAACACTACGCCACGTGTGCCAACGGTGGGGATTGTTTGGAGACAGTTTATGAAGAGGAACACTTGATTGGTGTCCGCAGTTATTATCTTTTAGGCCGTGTTGACAATTATTTTTAGATAATTCCTAGCGAAAAAAGCAATCAATACGATATTAATGCCTGCAAGGAATCGACGAACAAGTTTATCGTATCTCGTGGCTATGCCTCTGA
>JANMDF010000245.1:0-2121 GCA_031376145.1 Alphaproteobacteria bacterium | reverse complement strand
GCGGGCGCGTCGACGCGCACGGTTCCCTTAAGCCGCTCCAGCTCCGACGCGAAGGCTTGGTGCGCCTCAAAGTACGTCAGCCTGATGCTAAAGTTATTGCCCACCCTGAATGTCCGGAAAATATATTGACGCACGCCGATTACATTGGCTCTACCAGTGGCCTGATTCGCTATGCCACCGAAAGTGCGGCACCATCGTTTATTGTTGCAACTGAGCCGGGCATTCTGCATCAAATGCAAAAGGCTGCACCGAATAAGAGTTTTATTGCCGTACCTGGCATGGATAGCACCTGTGCCTGTAATAACTGCCCCTATATGAAACTCAACACCATGGAAAAGGTGTATCAGTGTCTGCACGATCTAAGCCCACGTATTACGCTGAGCGAAGATTTGCGCCTGCGTGCGCTTGCCCCGCTGCAGCGTATGCTGGAAATGTCACCAAAGCTGACAGTAAAAGCGGAACCCGCCCTGATTTCATGATAAGCAGTGCTGATGTTGATCTGGTGGCAGCGGCACTTGCCGAAGATATAGGTGCTGGTGATCTTACCAGTCAGTACGTCATTGATGCTGACACAGAGATTTCCTGTCACATCCAGGCAAAACAGTGCCTGGTACTGGCGGGATTGGAGATTGCGGCTGCCTGCTTTCAACAGCTTGATCCAGACATAAGCATTCATGTGCACCTGCGCGATGGGGATGTATGCCCGCCAGGTGAACGCATTGCAACGATTCAGGGCAACGCACGGCATATTTTAACAGCGGAGCGTACCGCCCTTAATTTCCTGCAGCATTTAAGTGGCATTGCCACGTTAACCAGGCAGTATGTTGATGCTGTAGCTGGCACGGACGTTGTGATTCTGGATACCCGAAAGACCATTCCGGGTCTGCGTACCCTGGCCAAATATGCCACCCGTATGGGTGGTGCACAAAACCACCGCATGCGGCTTGATGATGCGATTATGATCAAGGATAATCATCTGGTGCTATGCGGCAGCCTGGAAACAGCTGTTGGCCGTGCTGTTGCCAGCGGATGCCCACATGTCATTGTGGAATGTGATACGCTGGAACAGGTTGCAGTAGCCCTGAAAACCAAGGCAACCCGCCTGTTACTGGATAATATGGACTGTGCAACCTTACGCCACGCGGTTGCCTTGGTGGGCGGCAAAATACCCTTGGAAGCCTCTGGCGGCATATCACTGGATAACATACGGCAAATTGCCGAAACCGGGGTGAATTTTATTTCCATTGGCCGTATCACGCACTCTGCACCAGCGGTGGACATTGGCCTGGAGTTTGTGTAAGCAAAAGCAACTTTTCCCTCAAAGGAACCATCGATGCTGAAATTTCAATCTGTCTTGTGTGCTGTTACGGTGTGCCTGCTATTACTTGTAGTGACCGCGTGTAAAAATATCCCCGGTCTTGCTGATGATGGTCTGGTGAATACACAAATTCATACCCAGGAGGCTGTTTATGCTAACCAGCAAAAAGCCAGCAAAGAAGAAATAGCACCTGAAATTTATCCATTTTTTGCTGAACAACCGCTGATTCAAGGCAAAAAAATGATGGCGGTTACACCACATCCAATCGCAACGGCTGTGGCCTATGATATCTTGCGCAAAGGCGGCACCGCTGTTGATGCAGCAACGGCAGCAGGCACGATGCTGACCCTGGTGGAACCGTTTGCTTCCGGCATTGGCGGCGGCGGTTATTTGCTATATTATGATGCAAAAAGCAAAAACATTACCGCCTATGATGGCCGTGAAACTGCCCCTGCCAGCGCAACACCAAGCATGTTTCTGGATAAACACGGTAAGCCTCAGGAATTTTACACGGCAGCTGTAGGTGGAAAGTCAGTGGGTGTACCTGGTCTCCTGAAAATGTTTGCCCTCGCGCACAGCGAGCATGGAAAACTTACCTGGTATGATGTCATGATTCCAACGGCACAGGTTGCCAAGCATGGGTTCCCCGTAAGTCCACGCCTGCATTATCAGTTAAGCCATGAACCGTACTTAAAGGATTTTGCCGCTGCACGTTCTTACTTTTACCAGCGCAATGGCGAACCACTGGCCGTGGGGACATCCCTTAAAAATTCAGCACTGGCCGAAAGCATTACCCGTATTGC
>JANMDF010000224.1:0-4697 GCA_031376145.1 Alphaproteobacteria bacterium | reverse complement strand
TAATCCCACGGCTTCTGCTGTGGTGGCGGATCTGATTGATCTGGCCAATAACCGAGCTACGTCTACTTTTGGGCATCATGTCAGCAGTCTGCTGGCCGCGAAACAGGCACCAAGAGAAAACCAGGAAGGCAGCTTTTACCTGCGTTTCATGTTGAATGACCGCCCAGGTGTGGTCGCACAAGTGGCCAGTGCGTTGAGCCATGCCGGTGTTTCCATTCGCACCCTTCTGCAGAAAGACCCTGCCGCATCCAGCAGTGTACCGCTGATTCTGACCACGCATCGCTGTACAGAATCTGCCATTGCCGAGGCACTGGCGACTATTGATACGCTGGATGTGACCAGTATTAAGCCGGTTGTTGTTCGTATTATGTATCTTTGAAAAGAAAGTTCTCGCATGCTTGCCAATCGCCTGTCCCGTATCAAACCATCGCCTACCATTGCCGTTACCCAGAAAGCCCGTGATCTTAAGGCCGCTGGACGCGATATTATTGGCCTGGGGGCGGGCGAGCCGGATTTTGATACTCCCGATCACATAAAGGTTGCCGCCAAACGTGCCATTGATGCCGGTGACACCAAATATACAGCAGTTGACGGCACGCCAGCCTTAAAAAAAGCCGTATGTGCCAAGTTTCTGCGGGACAACAATCTCACCTACACCCCCGATCAGATCACGGTGGGTACCGGTGCGAAACAGATCATTTATAACGCCCTGATGGCCACCGTAAATCCTGGCGATGAAGTCATCATCCCCGCCCCATACTGGGTATCGTACCCTGATATGGTGGAGCTGGCCGAAGGCGTGCCGGTGATTATCCCTTGCCGTGAGGAGCAGCATTTTAAACTGCAGCCTGCTGATCTTGCCAACGCTATTACACCGAAAACCAAATGGATTATTTTGAACAGCCCCAGCAATCCAACCGGTGCTGCCTATAATCATGTTGAAATGAAAGCCCTTACCGACGTGCTGTTAGCGCATCCCCAGGTGCTGATCATGGCGGATGATATTTATGAATACATGGTCTATGATGACTTTAAATTTGTGACACCAGCGCAGGTAGAGCCAGCATTACAGGCGCGGACATTGACGGTGAACGGTGTATCAAAATCCTATGCCATGACCGGCTGGCGGATTGGCTTTGCCGGTGGTGATCAGGCCTTGATCAAGGCGATAGCCATTATTCAATCGCAAAGCACCAGCAACCCCAGTTCCATCAGCCAGGCGGCTTCGGTTGAAGCTTTAACTGGCGACACGGCTTTTCTGAAAACGTTTCGTGCTTCTTTTCAGCATCGCCGCAATCTGGTAGTAGAGGCGATTAACGCCATTCCCGGCTTGCGCTGTCATAAACCGGAGGGTGCGTTTTACGTTTATGCCTCCTGTGCCGCGTTTATTGGCAAATCCACGCCTGGTGGTATGCGTATTCAAACGGATAATGATTTTGTCAGTGCCCTGCTGGAAGCTGAAGGGGTGGCGGTGGTTCAGGGCACGGCCTTTGGCCTCAGCCCCTATTTCCGTATTTCTTATGCTACCTCTGAAGCCGAACTGGTTGAGGCCTGCGCCCGTATCAAAAGGTTTTGTGCGACGCTGGTGTAATTTTTGTTGCGGGGAATCTTACCACCCATCACGTCTCTCCGTCTTTCCGGAAACATAGGCGAATTCAAGGCTATGCCTTGGAAGATGAGCCTGTTATCCGGAAACCAGAATGTAAGTGCTGGATCCAGAATAGCTTGGTTTTCTTAGCCATTCGCAATGCGCATGGACAAAACCAGATTTCGGGATGACAAAAGTAATGGGTGGTAAGTGCCAGGGCGATTTAAAAGTCTGGATTGCCACGCCTCGCCTGGCAGGCTATGCCTGCTGAAGGCATGGCTCGCAATGACATGCTCATCCGTCATTGCGAGGCGTAAGCCGAAGCAATCCAGCCAAAAAATAACTTTTAAATCGCCCTGGGTAAGTGCGGGGAATTAGTAAATTTATATTTGAAATAATGTCAAATATTATATATTGTTGTCTCGCATCGTTAAAATAATAACGATCTGTGATATAACGCACATCCAGAAACAGAAGACTGTGCCTAATATTCTGCGTAAGCATTGATACATTGACAACCAACAGGATACTTATGCCCGATATTACACCCTTACACAAATCTACTACCCGCGAATCCATGGTGTCATTCTTATCCTGGCATATTGAGCAGCAGTATACTCCTAGTGAACAATATAAAATCCGGCGGATTGCCGATCTGGTGCATAACACTCCTGAAAAACGTCCTCTGAACGCAGAAGAGATTAATGAACTTACAGGCATGATTACGGCAGATAAAACACAGCTCAAAACGGTACTTCTCGCGGAGCAGGTATTGCGTATTGCAGGTGAGCTTGCCGATGAAAATAAGAAAAAAAGTGTCGAAAAGGCTTTTTACCAGGCATTGGATACGCAACGTGACAAAAGTCCAAATGAACGCACGGTAGTTGATTCCAATGGTACTGTATTGGAGCCCCTACACGGCACCGCACTGCATCTCGTCAAAAGTTTCTATGATGCCGGATATTCCTATAAGGAGACGTTAGCAGCATTAAAAACCATTGAAAACCACCCTGTTTTTACAGCCCATCCCACCAGCGTTATCGGTATGGAATGGACAAAAAAACTCAGTGAGATGAAAGCGGATATTCTAGGGTTATCTGATGATGCCACAGCTGAAAATATAAACGATACGATAGCAAAACATATTAATCAAATGAAGGGCATTGAGCCTGTCGCAGTGCAACAGCGCAGCGTGCAGGATGAAGTAGAAATTGCCCATATCTTCACCCATCGTCGACATATTGCCAGGGCGGAGATTTACCGTGATGTTAACAAGGGACTTGAGTATTTCTATACACAAGAACATGATCCCAGAGACCTGCGGTTATTCTTACGTACCAGTGACTGGACGGGTGGGGATTCCGATGGTAATGCCAAGATTGTTGCCCAGGATACGATTAACGCGGGGATTTATGCGGCACAGCAAGCACTGCTGGCGTTTGAAAAATCACTGGCGGCTATCGCAACCAAGGTGGGGGCAACGATCACCTATGGCAGCGAGAATCGGATTGAAAAAATTGACAACGATCATCTACAGGGGATTCTTGGGTTGCTCAAAAAAGATGAGGGAAAATACACCGATACCCTTGGTCAGCGAAAAATTTTATTTGTTGATGCTGCTGGTACTGTAGAAGCACTGAATCTTTTATATGATATTGAAGAGTTTACCGTTGCCAGAGATGAAATTCTGGATTTCATGAACCAGCTGGATCAAGACGAGCCCTGTCCGGTTCTGTCCAGAAAGCAATACCGGGAAAACGCGGTACAGTTGCGTGAGGCCTTAAATGATATCTTTAAAGGAACCAATGCTGAAAACATTCTGATGCAGGCATCTGAAGATGCAGTGGCAGACGAGCAGGCATGTATTAATTTCCTGGGGAATATTCTCTCTGATCAACAGGAGATAACATACAATGGGCAATCAATAACCCTTGTCGCATTGCTGAATGTAAAACTTCAGGAATTGCGCGCAAAGTCTGAAAAACCTGCAGAGGATCCAGCACAAGCCCTGGCAGATAAAATAACCTTGCGCACATTTGAACGCATAGAGTTCGCCTTGCTGAATCCGGAGTTTTGTCAAGAGCATATTATTGCCGAAGCCAAGAAATCCAGTGATGTCTTGATTCTTGAGACCATTAAAAAAATGGCCGCTGATCGGGTGAACGATGAAATCAGCAACGCTGGCAGCACTATTGGTTTTGTCGCCAGTCCGCATACATTCAGGGTTGTGCCGTTATCTGAAAGTGTTGAAGATCTTGAGGCCGCGCCAGGAATATTTCGCAGTCTACTGCGCGACACTCCCTATAAAGCAATACTGCAACAACAACCAAAAGTGTATGGACAAATCTATCAGCGTTGGATGGTCGCGATGAGTGATACCAGTCGGGTTGATGGTTCTCTGGCGGCACGCGCGCGCATTGCAAAAGCCAGACAGGAACTTGAAGCTGTTGCCCAGGAGTTTGAGGTTGCCCTCGGCGCCTATGCCGGAGGTGGGTTGGGCGATCCAAATCGTGGTGGCTTAACGCTGCTGGAAGTGATGCCTAAGTATTTTAATACACCCAACGGGGGGGCTTTTACGGCACAGGGGCACGATGGTAATATCTGGTTTGCGGGCCCCGCCAGTGGTCACAGTAGCCTGGGTCAGTTGTGTGGCAGTGCCAATGTAAAAATAGCGCAACGTCAGGCATTAAGGCAGCCAATAGCTTACAGTAAACAGCAGTTGCAAACAGAAGTACTTGATTTACTGCTAAAATCTGTTACGGATGCACGTGCTGCCTATAAAGCAGAATACTACAATAATCCAGACATGGGAAAGTTCCTGCAATTCCTGGGCTATCCAGATGTTGCAGAATATTCAAATTATTCAAGTCGCGCCAGTCGACGCCCACAAGATCAAGTATCAACTGTGGGTGCAAAGCCCGTGCCCAGTATACAAAAAACACGGACTATTCCTTTATCAAACGCCTATCGGTATGAAGATTTTTCGCCACTCATTATGGAAAGCACAGAGTTTGTTGTGGCACTGCAGAAAAATATTGCAAAAATGCTCAATAATACGCCCCAGGGAAGCCTGCTTGGCATTTGTTTTCAGGAGTTTTCAAAAACAAGT
>JANMDF010000165.1:0-6882 GCA_031376145.1 Alphaproteobacteria bacterium | reverse complement strand
ATGTCTGCTGGCATCAGAACTGTTGGTATGTTCCGTTTGTAAAATGCGTCCCTGCAATGCCGCAACCGACAAAGCCGTTACATGCATATTCGGCCAGTTACCCGCAAACACCTCTTTTTGTTTCTGAGTCAGTTTTGTAGCGAGCAGGCGATCAAAAAAGGCTTCTGTGGATTGAATTTTCTCGATAATATCAGGGCGTTGCAGGGTGGCCAGCAATGCCGTCTGCACGGCCTGTTTATACAGCGCTCCTTCGGTCGACAACTGCTCCACCGCGTAGCGGGTGTACTCGATCATCTGTTTTGCCATTAGTAGTCTCCATCAATCATTGTAAAACGGAGCATAACACACCCCCCCCCGTGCACTGTGATATACATCACATTTGAGACAATTTCTTCATCTTGCACCACCGTTAAGCGTATGCTAGGCGAAACACAGCCTAAAAAAGGATCATATCATGACGGATGTTGTTATCGTTGCTGCCTGCCGCACCGCTATCGGTGGATTTATGGGGGGACTCAGTACCTTGAGTGCTGCGGAGCTGGGTGCGGTGGTGATTAAAGACGTACTGCAGCGGGCAAAAATTGATGCTACGCGGGTCGATGATGTGATCATGGGGCAGGTATTAACCGCCGGTGTTGGTCAGAATCCGGCGCGGCAAGCAGCCGTAAAAGCAGGCATTCCGGCAGAACGTACCGCGATCACGATTAATCAAGTCTGTGGGTCTGGTTTGCGCGCCGTAGCCATGGGGTTGCAAGCGATAAAGGCAGGTGATGCACAGATTGTAGTAGCCGGTGGCCAGGAAAACATGAGCCTTTCCCCGCACACCGTGCAGATGCGTTTGGGCGTCAAAATGGGTGATGCCAGCCTGACAGATACCATGATCAAGGATGGTCTGTGGGACGTGTTTAACAACTACCACATGGGTATTACCGCCGAGAATGTGGCTAAAAAATGGGAAATCAGCCGCGAGCAGCAGGATCAGATGGCGCTTGCCTCTCAGCAGAAAGCGGAAGCCGCTATTGCAAGCGGGGCATTTAAAGCCGAAATCGTGCCGGTCACGATTAAAAGTAAAAAAGGTGACACGGTGATTGATACCGATGAACATCCCCGTGCAGGCACGACGCTGGAAGCGTTGGCAAAATTACGCCCAGCTTTTGATAAAGACGGCACGGTAACGGCAGGAAATGCGTCTGGCATTAACGACGGTGCGGCAGCGGTAGTATTGATGTCTGCCGAAACAGCCAAAAAACATGGTTTGAAGCCCCTGGCGCGCATTGCCAGTTGGGCAACGGCTGGTGTTGATCCAGCCATCATGGGTAGTGGGCCTATTCCGGCTACTGAACTTGCGCTCAAAAAAGCCGGTTGGCAGGTTGCTGATCTTGATCTTATTGAGGCCAATGAAGCCTTTGCCGCGCAGGCCTGTGCGGTTAATAAAGTCCTGGGCTTTGATATGGCCAAGGTCAATGTCAACGGTGGTGCGATTGCCTTAGGCCATCCTATTGGCGCCAGTGGCTGTCGTGTGCTTGTCACATTGCTGCATGCCATGCAGGCACGGGGCGCAAAGAAAGGCCTCGCTACCTTATGTATTGGTGGCGGCATGGGTATTGCGCTGTGTGTTGAAGCAAACTAGAGGATAAAGAAATGACAAAAAGACTGGCCTTAGTCACCGGCGGCACACGCGGTATCGGTGCAGCTATTTCCATAGCACTGCAGCAGGCCGGATATCTTGTAACCGCCAACTACGCCAGCAACCACGACGCCGCCAATGCCTTTACGGCAGAAACCGGCATCAAGGCCTACAGTTGGGATGTCGCATCCATGTATGACTGCGATAAAGGCATTGCCCAGATTGAAGCCGATGCCGGACAGCCCATTGAGATACTGGTCAATAACGCTGGCATTACGCGTGATACGGCCTTTCATAAAATGCATGAAGAACAGTGGAATGCGGTGATGGATGCAAACTTGCGCTCATGCTTCAACATGTGCCGCGTGATATTCCCAGGGATGCGGGAACGTGGGTTTGGCCGGATTATTAATATCAGTTCTATTAATGGGCAGATGGGGCAGTTTGGCCAGGTGAACTATGCCGCTGCAAAAGCTGGGATGCTGGGCTTTACCAAGGCACTGGCACTGGAAGGGGCACGCAAGAACGTTACAGTGAATGCGATTTGCCCGGGCTACATTGCAACCGACATGGTGGCAGCTATTGATCCAAAAGTTCTCGCCGGTATTGTTGAAAAAATTCCGGTAGGCCGTCTGGGAGATGTTGACGAAATTGCGCGGGCGGTTATATATCTATCTGATGAAAAAGCTGGATTTGTTACCGGTTCTACGTTAAGCGTGAACGGTGGCCAATATCGGATATAAGCAGGGACAAACCTATGCATCTCTTTTCATCTAAGTTTTGGAGTGTACTCGCCTTGTCTTCTTCTCTTGCAACAGCAGCCATTGCCGCTGATCCCGCCAATACCCTGAATGTCGATCTGTCGACCGGTGGGTCGGTGGTTATTGAATTGTTTCCTGATGTTGCACCACAGCATGTGGCGCAGATTAAAAAATTGACCAATGCCGGTTTTTACAACGGTATTGTCTTCCATCGCGTCATTGATGGCTTTATGGCGCAGACCGGCGATCCTACCGGTACAGGCACCGGTGGTTCTGATGAGCCGGATTTGAAAGCCGAGTTTAATAGCAAAAACTTTGGCCGTGGTACTGTCGGCATGGCGCGCACCAACGACCCGAACAGTGCAAATTCGCAGTTTTTTATCTGTTTTGATGACTGCAGTTTTCTGAACGGCCAATACACGGTTTTTGGCCAGGTGACCCAGGGCATGGAATTTGTTGATGCCCTGCCGAAGGGTGAGCCGCCAGCGAAGCCTGGAGCAATTGTTCGAATGCGCCTCGCTGATTAATACCCGGCGGCGTAGCAATAGTTTAGAAAATATTAGCGACTGTCCGTCTATTCTGTGCGGATCGACACTGCCTGCAGTGTCCAGATAAAGTAAGATATATTCATGAATAGTAACAATTATATACAGCTCTATTTAGAGCAGTGCAGTCGCAACCTCCAGACAATCAGAAATGCTCCTGTTAATGAGCAGGGTAAGGTGGGTGCTGAGGCAGAATATCTGGTCTGGGCGCCGTCGTTCTACGATGATCTCAGGGATGGAAAGCCGCTGCTGGAGCGGCAGCAACGCTTTGTTGAAGCGAATAATACGGTGCTGCAGACCCTTGTTGATGCGCATAACGCGGCTGTTGATGCCGCAGATCCGGAAACCATTGCCAGACTTGGCGTGCCGAAAGTTACCATTAAACCGGCTGCATACGACCCTGCCTATTTGCGGGAGGTGGCAAAGCGCTACCGGGCTGCAGCAGAAAATATTTCGGGAAATGAGACGCCGAATAAAGAACTTGTCGATTCCATGCTGGAGGGTGCGGCACTTCTGGAAGCCATTGCTGAGGATAAAATCACCCCGCTGGTGACGGATCCGGATCGCTGGCACTGGGATAATCCGCTGTTGCTGGAGGCGGTGCAGGAGGCCTGTCAAACACCAGAAGATATAGATTTTCTGGCGACACTGATGCGCACTACATTAAACGCAGCCCAGGCGCGCCTTGATGCACTGGGTGAAGGCATTAAAATTCTGAATCTTGCTGCCCTGCCTGTTTATGACCATGACGGTGCCACCAGGTTTCCCATTCTGCAGGCATTCAATCCGATGCTGGCGGTGCGGCACAGCGGTTTTCCGGCGTATTTTAATCCCAACCTGGAAAACGATGACAGCATTGTTAGCGATGCTGTCAAAACGATTGAGGCTTTTGCTACTGCATCCATGTCTAACGCCGGTGGGCACACCACTACCGGCCCTCAGAAGGCTGATGATATTCCGCGTCTGTACAGGGTGCTGGCTGCTTTTTCCCCTGTGTTTATAGCCCTTACCGCTAATGCGCCCATTGGCCCCAATGGATATGCACATCATTCGGCACGCACCTTGCAAGGTGGCTGGCTTGGGGCGCATCCAGAACAGGGCAGCCCGCGCATGGGCTTTATTCAGGAACTCTTGCAGGCTGAGTTGTCGCATGATGACTTTAACAGGATTTATCTGGAAAAGATCATGGCTTCTCCAGCTATTGTGGATTTTGATCTGGATGCACAGGGCAACCTGATGGTGCTACCGGTACAGTCACCGCCCACCCCAGGCTGGCCAAAAACCGCTGCAGCAGTGATTGATGATCTGCTTGCCAGTGAAAAATTCCAGCAATTATCTGAAGATAAACAGCAGGAAATAGCCTTTCAGTGCATCGACAAACAGCTCAAAATCTGGGGGCCTGCCCGCGCCCGCCTGGAATTGTTACGCCAGATTCCAGTGACCTTGATGGAAAATCGCCTCGCAGATTCCGTGCCACCGGAGCATCAGGCACTATTGCAAAAATTAATGCTGGCGTTAACGGATCCCGATAATCTTCGCCATGCAGAAATTTTTGCTCAAGACAATCTTGGGTTGCCACGTGATGGCGCAACACCAGAAGAGATAAAACGGTTTGAAGATAATCTGCGGATCACTGGTATTAACACAGCAGACAGCCAGGGACTTGGTGCAACCTATGCATCCGGTATGACTGTTGGCCAGGCCATGGGTTGGTTGAACTGGATGAGTGGGGTTGATCTACAGCCAGTGCGCACGCATAACCTCTACAAGGGCAGGGTCACTACTGAGAATTTTGCGGATATGGTACAGCATTTTGGGATTGGTCAGCAGGTGCGCTGATCACGATAGTTTATTTCCACAACGCCGCGTCATTGCGGCCGGGTAAAGGAATCCATTATTTCAGAAATGGATGCCTTCATGCGTCCGGCATGACGCGGTGTCGTTGATGATGCAGTTCACTTCACAATCAGCTATAACAATCAGGCAATCAGCTTCTGAACAAAGGCCGGTAGAGCAAAAGCAGCCTTGTGTACCTCGGGCGTATAGTATTTCGTAGTGATGTTGATGGCTGCAAATTTTCTGCTGATATCTTCAATAGGACGCAGGCGATTGCCTAAATCATCACTGGCATAGCCCAGGCTCATGAAGCCACCGTAATAGGTAGGGACGACAGCCAGATAACAGCCTGCATCATTAAAGAGCTTGCGAAAGACACCAACGGAGGCTTTTAATTCACTGGCCTGGTGAAATGGCACGCCGTTCTGGGTAACGAGGATACCACCAGGGGTCAGGCAGCGTTTGCAGTTGCTGTAGAATTCTTCCGTATACAGGACGCTGGCTGGCAGGCTGTCGTTACCATCCATGCTGGGATCAGATGAATCAACGACAATCACATCAAAACGGTCTGCTGTTTCAGCCACAAATTTAGCCCCGTCAGCAAAAACAAGATTGGCGCGAGGGTTATCAAATGCGCCATTGCTGATGGTGGGCATGTGTTCGCGGCACAGCTCAACAACGCTGGGATCCAGTTCAACCATGGTGACGTTCAAATCAGGATGGCGCAAGGCTTCGCGTAAAATACCACCATCACCACCGCCAATGATCAGCATGTTTCTTGGGGCGGGATGTGCCAGCAGTGGGACGTGTGTCATCATCTCATGATACACGTACTCATCAGCAGTGGTGACCTGGACAACGCCATCCAAGGTCAGCATGGTGCCAAATCGCACGTTTTCAAAGATCATCACGTCCTGAAAATCGCTTTTGGTATGAAACAGGAGTTTATTTACCTGGAAACGCTGGCCAAAGCCATGGTGCAGGGTTTCAACAAACCAGCCGTCGTTCATGACAGGGATCCTTAAAGAATGATCAAGAAATGGGAAATGCCCTCCCCGTGCAGGGAGGGCTTAAGATTTATTCCGCGGTTAAGCCGCGTTTCAATTCCGTGACAACGACACGGCATTTGCTGCCAAAGGCCTTTTGCAGCACGGCAATGGCTTTATGCGGCTGCGCGTCACCACACATGAACACATCCAGGGCAGCATAATTGCGCTCAGGCCAGGTGTGAATGCTGATGTGTGATTCAGACAGTACCGCAACGCCGGAAATGCCGCCGTTAGGGGTGAAGTGATGCAGATGCATATGCAGCTTGGTTGCGCCAGCCACAACAATACACTCGTCCAGTGCCTGTTCAACAAGCGCGAGATCGTCTGTATAGTCAGCATCCCAGATGTCCAGAATCAGGTGCGTGCCGGCAAATTTCAAGCCGTGTTCCTGCTTGAAATAATCCTTACGCTCATCGCTGGACGACAAGTAAGCAATGTTAGAAGATGATGATTGTACCGGTGATGGTGTCAGCAGGTCTTGCGACCGCATCCCCACTTGGGCAAGAGAGACTAGGGCCATAATATGGACTCCCCTCCAAACAGTAGACGGGTTAACAACAAAGACGAGCCTTGTGACGATCTTTCCTGCAGAATGCAAGAAAAAAAATCATGTCGGCTTTCAGCGCTGCTTATGTGCCCTTTTGGAAGGAGGCTGGCAACATTTATGGTGCTCTCATGAGATCCGAAGTCAGTGGGGTCTCGATAACAATCAACGTAACAAAATTGACGTAAATATCAAGAAGTTTATGCGGCAACACCATATAATTTTTCCACAATACGGGATTCCACACTACTAGACAGAAGTAAACTACTAAAATCACTGAGAAAAACCGATCCTTTGACGGTGCGCTGTAGTAAAATGCTGCGTTTGTCCCTTGGATCATCAACGCGTTTCAGCAGTCCCTCATCCTGCAGCCGGTCAATAGCTCTGGTAACAGCCGGCTTTGCAACATTCAGTGTCTCAGATAAGGCGCGTACGGTATGTGGGGCAGGGGTCAGATATACGGTTAACAGCACTGCCATCTGGCGGCTCGTCAAATCCAGGCCGCCGTTGCGGACAAAAG
>JANMDF010000129.1:0-8764 GCA_031376145.1 Alphaproteobacteria bacterium | reverse complement strand
GTTTTGTGCACCAGGGGATGACATCTTCAGATGTGCTGGATACCTGTCTTTCCGTGCAGTTGAAACAGGCAACTGACCTGCTGCTGGCCGGTGTAGACCGTGTTTTGCAGGCCTTAAAAAAACGCGCCTATGAATTTAAAGATACCCCCACCATTGGCCGGAGTCACGGTATTCATGCCGAACCAACAACCTTTGGCCTGAAACTGGCCGGGTTTTACGTTGCCTTTCAACGCTGTTCCCAACGCTTGCAACTGGCACAGCAGGAAATCAGCACCTGCGCCATTTCCGGTGCTGTCGGCACCTTTGCCAACATTGATCCGTTTGTGGAACAGTATGTGGCTGATAAACTTGGGCTTGCCGTCGAACCGGTGTCCACCCAGGTGATTCCGCGTGATCGCCACGCCATGTTTTTTGCCACACTGGGGGTAGTGGCCAGCACCGTCGAGCACCTGGCCACCGAAATTCGCCACCTGCAGCGCACCGAAGTCCGCGAGGTGGAAGAATTTTTCGCCAAGGGGCAGAAAGGTTCCAGTGCCATGCCGCATAAGCGCAATCCGGTATTAACCGAAAACCTGACCGGTCTTGCCCGCGTTGTGCGGGCTGCCGTCAATCCAGCCCTGGAGAACGTTGCCTTATGGCATGAACGCGATATCTCACATTCCAGTGTGGAGCGGGTATTCGCGCCTGATGCTACCATTGCCCTGGATTTTGCACTGCACCGTTTGGCGGGGGTGGTGGAAAACATGCTGGTCTACCCGGATGCCATGCTACGCAACCTCAATCGCCTGCGCGGGCTGGTATATTCACAGCGTGTTCTGCTGGCACTGACCCAGGCGGGATGTTCGCGTGAGGATGCCTACACGCTGGTACAGCGCAATGCCATGCGGGTCTGGCAGGAGGATACGGATTTTCTGACCCTGCTGGTGCATGATACAGAGATCAGCCCGTTTCTAACGGAACAGCAGCTGAGCGAACTGTTCGCCTTGTCCTATCACACCAAGCATGTGGATACGATCTTTCAGCGGGTATTTCGGCATTAAGCCTATTATATTCCGGATCCCCGCGAAAGCGGGAATCCATGGTTTTATCGAGCATGCACCAAGATGGCCCCCAGCCTTCGCTGGGGATTCGACAGGTATTGCAGCATCTTCTTGCTAATCCCCAGCGAAGGCTGGGGTCCATCGTCCCGCAGTGTAGAACGTGGTATAGTTTTAAAGTGTTATGTCTATATTCATCCGCCTTTCCCGATGTATTTTTGCAACCCCGGATTAAACATCGCCAGACGCATGGCTTGTTCCTGGGGGTTATGCGCTGTATTTAATAAGCCAGGCATGTTTTCAACAGGCATAGCCCCCAGTTCATCGCGCAACTCCTGCAGTGTATAATGCTGCAGGCCATGGCCTGATTCCAGCAGCGCGCAACCAATCCGGTTCACATCCTCCTGGATAAAGGGATTGACCGCAGGTTTGGCTAAACCACGCTGGCCGTTGACGCCTGCAACCGCCAATACCGCTTCAATGGCTACCCGTGCCGCAACATGGTAATCACCATTCACATCGTATACCGGAATATCGCGGCGTTTCAGGGCAGTGTGCAGGTGGTGAGCAACACCAATACCTTGAGGCATTTTACTGAGCACAACGGCATTATGTGCCTCCAGCGCTTCAAGATATGTACCCAGACCACCACCGCTCATAGGACTGATCATCAGGCTGTTGTGTGCAGGCTCCCACAGTCTGTCGGTGCGGGTCAGAATGTGGCTATCATAATAATTGTTCCAGCCACGCCCGATACCGTCTGCTTCCATCACCGCCAGTGCCTGGGTAGTGGATGCCAGACTGGGAATAATCAACTTTCCAGTTTTCTGTAGGGGATCAGTATAGCAGTACCCGGTGACATCCGAAAAAATCCCCATCGCACCACCAAATCCACCACCGTGAATCAACAGGGGCGCAAGGCCGTATTCCTCAGCGGCGGTTTCCACCAGTACGTTCAAAAATTCCTGCAGTTCTTTCAATTCATGAAGGCGGAAATTGGTGGCTGTGCCAAACATGGCAATGGGCAACACGGCAAAGGTGTTTTCCATGGCTGTTCTACGGCTGATGGGGCTTGTAAAGGCACAGCTTTTCTGGCGGGTTTGCGATAACAGTGTATGGTTATCACTGACACCGGCGGCGGCAAGTCCGTCTGTTACAGGTTGATCCATGCGCCCCTGCAGGCGCACGGTGGCTTTATGATCCAGAACTTTTTGCACGGTCTGTTCCAGTATGGCCGCACTGAAATCACTACCCACACTGACAGGGTACAGATAATGGCTATATGGATCATTTTTCACATAGCCATCGCGTACAGCCGCATGGACGAATCGCGCAAAACGATCACTGGCAGTCCCATCATTGGCGGCTGGTTGCAAGAGGATCATCTGCTGATAGCGATCACCCGGCTCAATTTCACGATTCACGCACAGAGCAGTCAGAATTTTCTGATGGGCGGCTTTGTGCGTCTCATTGATGGTGCTTGATTTGTAAACAACCTGTGGATCAACAACAATATACAGGCCATGCTGTTCCATGACCTGATCAAAATCCAGCCCGGGTTGTAAAATATCAGCGGCATCGTAAAATACTGCCGTATGACCAGACTGCTTGAGACCCGCGCTGATTATCGTTTGTAAGTCTGCACTGTAATCATCTTTTGACCTATGCGGAAGAATAACGGCAACGCAAAGCCCCTGGTTGTTGATCGGCAATGCCAGATCACTTAAATCCTGCGAGAGGTCAACATCTCTCTGTGCGATGCGCTCGCGTAAAAACATCTCACGTGCCGACAGGCTTTCAATATCCATCGCTCTGGTGGCAGCAACGGGAAGATTGATCAGGGTCGCATAGGGAACAAAGCCGCCCTTGTTTGGAAAGTAGACCAGATCATCAACGCCTTGCGCCTGTTGACGTTTGTCCTCATCAAAGCCGATGAATTGATAAGTCAGCTCGCGGCTATCCTGGTGGTATACTGTCCCATCCAGCTGTATGTACGCCACGCGTGAGGTTGAAAGAATTTCCAGATCCTCAAAGGCAACGCCGAGCTGCTGGGCGGCCTGCCACAGAAATTCCACACAACCCGCCATGTAATATTCCTGGGCATTCGCACCAGGAAAGGGTTTGTCCAGCAACTGATGGTCTTTAACGTATGCATGAATCGCAGCATCATCGGGTAAATCTGTTATCAGCGGTGCAAAATCAATGCCCTGTAACGTATCGCGTATCTGCCCTTTCAGGGCTTCTGTTTTGTGATCCATTAGTAATCGCGCATGGGCAGAATCCACCGCTGCATGCACAAAAGTATTTACAGGTCTTGCATCAAAGACATCACGTAAGCTGAAAACTTTATCCCCCAGCTTAAACGCCAGTTTTGAGTCATCGGTTTGAATATAAATATTATTGTTATTAATCAGTGTATTTAACGATTGAACAAAACCCTGCGCACAGTGCTCTGCATTCCCCAAGTCACCTTTGATTTTGCTCCACAACGTCGCCTTGTTGTGCTGCCGCCTGGTTTTCTGCTCGCCTGTAAGCGTGTCGTCGCCTGCAATATAATCACGCAAGGCATGAAAATAGTCCTTGGAGATGTACCCCAGGGTATAGGCGATACTGATCCGAATAAAGTTACGCGGCATCTGCGCCAGCTTTTCCTGTACTTCACGGATTTTAATATCGCTGTTGCCCTCAATGCTGTTGGCGGTTTCCGGCACCACCGGGCTGGCTTCCTGAAAAACATGCGCCCATAAAATGGTGCGAATCCCCAGGGCAAGACCACGGTTCTGCTGGCTTTCCTGTTTGGCCTCCGAAGAGGTATGATGAATGATTGACGAACCAGGTGGGATAGGGTGGGTTTTTTTGCGCTGTGCCATAAGATTCTCTTGTATATGGCGTGCATTGTACATGCTTTTATGCGGCAAAACTGTGCGCAATGTCACATTCCGGATGGATATTTTTGGTTGTGCGGTCGATTTGAATACTTGACAACGATCGTGATATTCGCCAAACCCTGCCAACCAGTAGATACCGTGCCCAAGTGGCGGAACTGGTAGACGCGCTAGATTCAGGTTCTAGTGAGAGCAATCTCGTGGAAGTTCGAGTCTTCTCTTGGGCACCATTTCAGAAACCGGAAGTCTGAATCCGGAAGCCAGAAAAAAAGCTCCCCTTTTCATTTCTGATTTCTGGGTTCAGGCTTCCGGTTTCTGCTGTTGCATGCCGGGGGTTTTTGTTATAGCCATTTGAATCATTAATTACCTACTTGCAACAACACTGCGTCATTCCGGCCGGGCAATAGAGTCCATTTAAAGCATTAAAAATGCTTTGTTATTTAATAGATGCCTTCATCCCTCCGGCATGACGCGGTGTCGTTGATGGTGCAGTTATAGCAAAATGAGTATAGAATGATGCAAATATTGCCCCTCACCCAACCCTCTCCCCAGGGGGAGAGGGCTTTCTTTCTTCTCCCTCTCCCTTTCAGGGAGAGGGCGGGGTGAGGGTTGCTGTATGCGTCATTGTATAATCATTCAGCTATAACTTCACAATCAGCTATAAAGCAATCTCAGCATATAGTTCGGGCCCGTAGTTCAGCGGTTAGAACTCCCCGCTCATAACGGGGCTGTCCCTGGTTCGAATCCGGGCGGGCCCACCATTTCAGAAGTCTGGAGCCAGAAATCAGAAATCAGAAATCAGAAAATCTGAACTAAAACCCCTCCGCACCGCGGGCAATAGCCACCACACCAGTACGCACCACTTCATTAAAGCCCAGTGGGCGCATCAGGTTAATAAAGGCGTTTATTTTTTCCGGTGCGCCGGTGATCTCAAAGACAAATGAGGTAATGGTGCTGTCCACCACCCGCGCCCGGAAAATATCGGCAATACGCAGGGCTTCGACGCGTTTTTCACCGGTACTGGCAACCTTGATCAACGCAAGTTCACGTTCCACATGCGGGCCGGAATCGGTCAGATCCCGCACCTTGTTTACCGGCACCAGTTTGGCCAGCTGTGCCTTGATCTGCTCAATAATCTGGCGCGTGCCGGTAGTCACAATCGTAATGCGTGACATGTGCGCGCCATCATCGACTTCAGCAACGGTAAGGCTTTCGATATTATAGCCACGCCCAGCAAACAGGTTAATCACCCGCGCCAGCGCGCCAGGCTCATTTTCCACCAGCACAGCAATGGTGTGTTTCTCGATGTTGGCGTTATTTAGAGTCATTGTTGGTATGTAGCGAGTATGCCCGGCAAGAGGCAAGCGGATTTTAACGGTTTTTTGCCAATACTCCTGATAAATCTACCGGAAATGGCATGCTGGCCGCTTGGATAAAGTCCGCAACAGCTGGATCAGTACTTGTATTTTCTGCAGTTGAAGCCTCCACCGCCACACCATATTTCTGTGGCACATCCGTACGCTGCAGTTGTCTGTTGATTATGCCTGCCGCCGCCAACGCTGGATTCACAGGTTTATACGGCAGGTTTTCTGCCGCTATTTTTGCATCTGCCTGTCCCTGACCAGCAAGCAGCGCCTGCTCGGCCACAACGTTTAATCCTTGCTTGTAATAGGTATCAGCAAAGTATCCGTCATTGTAGTGCTGTTCCAGTAGTATTTCCAGGACACGCAGCGCATTTTCACCACGATCATTCATCTCCGCTGGCAACGGCTTGACGATTTCCTGAATATCACCAACAGCCGTTACGGCATTTTCTATTGAAATGTCAGACATTGTTTTTCCCGGCTAAGCTTATGCAAAGCCCCCCAAAGTTAATTGATATATTTTACATAAAAATATTATATTTGCAATGCAATTATTCCGGCTGGACTGTCCAGCGTCCGCCATGGCATGAGCACGTACCATGCCCCTCCTGATTGATAAACACATTCGCCTGACACCAGAGCCCAGCGACGGCACACGCCTGTGCGTCATGCGCTACTGGCCAGCCAACCTGGCACGACACACCGTAGATGACTGGCTACCGGATCTTGCTCCATCACCCGCTTTGTTCAAGTGGGCGAAAAGTCAGCCTGAACCCTTGCCTCTGTTTGCTGATCCTAACGATGCTGTTCTTACTACCCAACGCTGGCAGACTTATAGCGAACGATACATCGCGGAAATGCAGCAAGCAGCACCGCAACGCCTGATCGCTGCCATTCGCCGCCGCCTGGCGCGTGGCGACACCATCAGCCTGTTATGCGCCTGTCACGATGTGCATCATTGCCATCGCAGCTTACTGGCAGAGATTATATAGTCGTTTCGATAAAGAATTGCCCACAGGCGAAAATGTGCAAAGCCGAGAACCGGAAGCGCAAGTGTACTTCTATGTACATGCGAACCGGAAGCACAGGCTGTGTGCATTTGCAGCCGTGGGTAATTCTTTAAGGGAATGACTATAATCCCGTAACACCTTTGGTAGTGGAATACTCAAAATGCATTTCCTGTCCGGGGAACAGATACCGGTGGGCGGCATGGGCAGCATGGGCGGCCTCGGCAAAACCGGTGAGAATGAGTTTTAGCTTATGCGGATATGTCGCCACGTCACCCACCGCAAAGATCCCTGGCCTGCTGGTGGCACAGGTGGCTTGATCAACCGCAATATGGTTGCGTTCCAGGTTCAATCCCCAGTCCAGAATAGGGCCAAGCTCCATGGACAGGCCAAAAAACGGCAGCAATACATCAGCAGGCAGATCGCGTGTTTCCCCCTCAAGCGTTACGACACGCACCGCCGTTAACTGTCCGTGCGCGCCCTGTAACCCATCCAGCTGATACGGCACCACCAGTTCCACCTTGCCGGTTGCTACCAGTGCCTCCAATTGCGCCAGGCTTTCCGGTGCTGCGCGAAACTTTGGCCGCCGGTGTACCAGTGCCACATGCGCGGCAATCGGTGCCAGGTTTAATGCCCAATCCACTGCCGAATCCCCTCCACCGGCAATCACCACTCTTTTGCCAGTATAGTCTGCCATGCGCCGCACATAATACTGGACACCACCAGTGGCTTCATAGGCTTCAATCCCGTCCAAAGGCGGGCGATTTGGCCCGAACGCCCCTGCGCCAGCGGCAATAATCACCGCACCGGCAGTGATTGTATCCCCGCCTGACAGAGTTAACAGCCAGCCGTTCCCCTGTGCTTCAAGCCCCACCACCTGTTGCCCCAGATGATAAACAGGTTTGAACGGCCTTGCCTGGGCTGCAAGCTGGGTAATCAGATCCGCACCGGTAATACTGGGAAACGCTGGAATATCGTAAATCGGCTTTTCAGGATACAGGGCAACACACTGCCCACCAATATCCGGCAATGCATCAATGACATGACAACGCGTTTTCAACATGCCGCACTCAAACACGGCAAACAAACCCGTAGGCCCCGCGCCAATAATCGCAATATCGGTGGTGTGCTGCATACAATCTCACTTTTTACCGCTCGCGTCTGAAGATCACACAAAAATTCCTCCGCGAGCGGCAAGCCCGCGCGGCGCTTGAGCGTGATATCGCGCATTCTTCATGCGCAAGTCATGTTTCAAGCTTGCGTTTTACGCAGGTGTGTTCCAGGTGTAAAGCATCATGCACATTGATATTACCACACTAGAGCAGACACAGGCACTGGCCACCAGACTGACAGATCAGTTACAGGTTGGGGATGTCGTTGCCCTGTACGGCGACCTTGGCACGGGAAAAACCACCTTTGTGCAGCATGTGCTGGCCAGCATGGGCTGTACCGAAGATGTCACCAGCCCAACGTATACTCTGGTCAATGTGTATAATACTCCAAAAGGTGAAGTCTGGCATGCGGACTGTTACCGTCTTGAAAATATGCTGGAAGTTGAGAACGTTGGTCTGCTGGATTACCTGGATGACTGTATCAGTCTGATTGAATGGCCGGCGATTATTGCCCCACTGTTGCCCAATGACCGGCTGGAGCTGTATTTTTCGCTGGACGGGAAAAGCCGCTTTGTTAAAGTGCGCGGCACAGGCCGCTGGACGACCTCTACCCTGCAGCATTTATACGCATGACCATTGACCGCACCCAGTTAAAACACGCTTTTCTGACCAGCACTGGCTGGCAGGATGCTGCTGAACATATACTACCCAGCGATGCTTCCTTTCGCCGCTACAGCCGGCTGGAACTGGGACAGCGTCGACGGATGCTGATGGACGCCCCACCAGAAAAAGAGTCAACCCACGCTTTTGCTACCGTCGCCAATGCCTTAACCGGCATGGGCTTATCAGCACCTGAAATCCACGCCGCCGATCACGCACATGGCTTTTTACTGCTGGAAGATTTTGGCGATGATACCTACACACGCCTGCTGCAACGTGATCCTGCCCTTGAAGAAGCCCTCTACAGTCTGGCCATTGACGCCCTGAAACACCTGCAGGCCAGCCAGGATACCCCTGATATACCAGCATATGACCATGCCAGGCTGTGGCAGGAGGTTGAACTGTTTGTCGACTGGGCAGCACCGCATGCAGATATCCGTGATGCCTGGCAAGCACTATGGCAAACACCCCTGCAGTATGTGGCCAGCACGCACACTACTCTGGTATTACGCGATTATCATGTAGATAACTTGATGTGGCTGCCCACCCGCAATGGTGTAGCACAGGCGGGATTACTGGATTTTCAGGATGCACTGCTGGGGCATCCTGCCTATGATCTGGTATCGCTTTTACAAGATGCCAGACGGGATGTCTCCCCTGCCCTGACCCGCGTCATGCTGCATCAGTATCAACCGCACA
>JANMDF010000122.1:0-4235 GCA_031376145.1 Alphaproteobacteria bacterium | reverse complement strand
CTGTTATTGGCCGGTATATCCTCCAGCCAGAGATTTTTGCCTATCTGGAGCAGCGCACCATTGGGGCGGGTGGAGAAATTCAACTCACCGATGCCATTGCGCACATTATCAAAGATCAACCGTTCCACGGTCTGTTATTTGAGGGCAAGCGGTTTGACTGTGGGAATCAGCTGGGCTTTCTGGAGGCCAATATTGCCTTTGCCCTGGCACGGGAAGACTTGCGCGAAGGCGTACAGGCATTTCTGCCCGACTACGTCGATGCACCAAAAGGCATGAGCGTAAAACACGTCCACGTCGCATAATATCAACACGATCATCAAGGTTTTAAGGCTATGAAAATTGCAGTTATTGGTACGGGCTATGTTGGTCTGGTAAGTGGTGCCTGTTTTTCGGAATTTGGTGTGGATGTCACCTGCGTTGACAAAGATGTGACCAAAATCACCACGTTGAAACATGGTGGTATTCCTATCTATGAACCTGGTCTTGAAGCCCTGGTTGCAAAAAGTGTTGAGGCTGGCCGCCTGCACTTTACTACCAATCTGGAAAAAGCGGTGACAGAGGCCGATGCCGTATTTATCGCTGTAGGCACCCCCAGCCGTCGTGGCGATGGTCATGCGGATCTGCAGTATGTGTTTGCTGCTGCTACTGAACTGGCGCAATATCTGCAGGGCTATACGGTTGTGGTTACCAAGTCTACGGTGCCGGTGGGTACAGGGCGGCGAGTGTATGATACCATTAAAGCCGCTAATCCCAGTGCAGATTTTGATGTCGCATCAAATCCGGAATTTTTGCGCGAAGGCTCCGCCATTGAAGACTTTATGCGCCCGGATCGGGTGCTGATTGGTACTGAAAATCAGCGGGCACTGGATCTGGTGAAAGCCCTGTATCGTCCTTTGTTTCTCAATGAAACACCGATTGTGGCAACCAGTCTGGAAACGGCAGAGCTGACCAAGTATGCCGCCAATGCTTTCTTGGCTACAAAAATTGCTTTTATTAATGAAATTGCTGACTTGTGCGAATCTGTTCATGCAGATGTGCAGGATGTGGCACGCGGCATTGGTCTGGATGGCCGGATTGGCAAGAAATTTCTCAATGCCGGGCCCGGTTATGGTGGTTCCTGTTTTCCCAAAGATACCCTGGCACTGGTCAAAACCGCTGTCGATGCAAAACAGCCGGTCAGTATTGTTGAAGCAGTGGTGAAAGCCAATGACGATCGCAAACAGGCGATGGTACAGAAAATCATCAAAACCTGTGGTGGCAGTGTTCAAGGTAAAAAAATAGCTGTGTTGGGCGTAACTTTCAAGCCCAACACCGATGACATGCGCGACAGTCCCAGCCTGGTGATTATCCCGGGTCTGCAGGAAGCCGGTGCTACCATCGCTGCTTTTGATCCGGTCGGCATTCATGAGGCGCAAAAATATCTCAGCGATGTCACCTGGACAAAAGATAGCTACGCCGCCATGGATCAGGCCGATGCTTTGGTGATTATCACCGAGTGGAATGAATTCCGCGCACTGGATATGACGCAGATCAAGCAACGCCTGAAAGCCCCCGTCATTGTGGATTTGCGCAATATTTATAAACCCGCCGAAATGCGGGAAGCTGGATTCACCTATGTTTCCATTGGCCGTGCACCGGTGAACAGCAAAACAAAATCCATTAAGCAGGTAGCATAATCTGATGCAGATACATAACTTTGATAAAACCATTCTCCGCCAATATGATATTCGCGGTATTTTCGAGAAAACATTAACAGCGCAAGACGCTGCTGCGCTGGGACATGCCTTTGCCACCCTGGTACACCGTGCTGATGGAAAAAAGGTCGTGGTGGGTTATGATGGCCGTCTGCATTCTCCTGTGCTGGCCGATGCCCTAGTCAACAGCCTGGTTGCCGCTGGCATGGATGTAACGCTGATTGGTTGCGGCCCTACGCCGATGCTGTATTTCAGTGTGTATCATCTGCAGGCCGATGGTGGGATCATGATTACCGGTTCGCATAATCCACCGGAATATAATGGCTTTAAAATGATGCTGGGTAAAAAACCGTTTTATGGTGAGGATATTCAGGAACTGGGGCGCATTGCTGCTACTGGCGCATATGTTGCCAAAGGCCAGGGAACGTTGCAAACCATTGATGTGCGCACTGCCTATACGGATCGTCTGTTGCAGGGACTGAATTTCGGCGGGAAGAATCTCAAAGTTGCCTGGGATGCCGGTAACGGTGCTGCCGGTGAAATCATGGCACGCATCTGCCAGCAGCTGCCTGGCCAGCACATTCTGCTCAATGAAAAAATTGACGGTACGTTCCCTGCCCACCACCCTGACCCTACCGTGCCTGAATACCTGGTGCAACTGATGGATACGGTGAAAAGCCAGCAATGCGATCTAGGGATTGCCTTTGACGGCGATGGTGATCGTATTGGTATTATTGATGGTAGTGGTGAGATTCTGTGGGGGGATCAGATCCTGGTGCTGCTGGCAGAATCCATTCTGCAGGAACAACCCGGCGCAACCATTATTGCCGATGTCAAGGCCAGCCAGGTTCTGTTTGATGAGGTTGCCCGCATGGGTGGAACCCCGATGATGTGGCAGACCGGCCATTCCCTGATTAAGGCTAAAATGGCGGAAACAAAAGCTCCGCTGGCTGGGGAAATGTGTGGCCACATTTTCTTCGCCGATAAATATTATGGTTTTGATGATGCGCTGTACGCTGCTGTGCGGGTGCTGGAAATTTTAAGCCACCGCGCCCAGTCACTGGCGGCTTTTCGTCAGGCGTTACCAACTGTAATCAATACACCAGAGCTGCGCTTTCCCTGTTCTGAGACCCGCAAGTTTCAGGTTATCGTTGATATTAAGCCAATGCTGGAAGCCGCTGGTGCAGTGGTGAACACCGTAGACGGTGTGCGGGTTACCCTGCCTCAGGGCTGGTGGCTGCTGCGCGCCTCCAATACCCAGGATGTGCTGGTGGCACGTTGTGAAGCCGCCAATGCCAATGGTCTGCAGGTGGTGAAAGATCATCTGTCGACTTATTTGCAACAGCTGGGGCTGGATCAGAGCGTTCTAGCTGCTTAAAAGATTTCACAAATATACTTTTGACAATAGGTGTTTTGTGCGCCATGCTCGTGGCATACCTGTGATATTGCATAGGTATGCTGCATTGCAGCAAAAAAGCGCTTGACATTAACGCTTTAATAACCTACTTGCTGGATAACGGCTATGTTGCACCGCAACATAATGTAGAACAACGATGGAGACTGTCATGAGCACCTCAAAGTCAAAGCCTGCCTCTTTTTCTGCTGCCGCTAAAGTCAGCAGTGTCGCTGCAAAACCTGCAGCGAAACCTGCCGCAAGCCCTGCCGCCGCCACTGTGCAGGCGGCTGCCAACAACACCCGCGCTGCTGTTGCTCAAGTGAGCAATGCCACGCAGACTGCCATTAAACAGGCGTCAACCGCGACACAAAATACCGTTAAACAGGTGGCTGCTACCGCGCAAAATAGCGTTAAGCAAGCCGCAACCGTCACGGTTCAAATTACCGAACCGCTGGTTGATAATACCGCACAGTTTGCCCAGTCCAGCCTGAAAGCTGTACAGCAGATGCATATCGATGCAACGTCTACAATTAAACAACACATTGAAAAGGTGAACAAAGCAATGACCCAGAATAACCAGGACATCAATAAATTCTACCAGGATAACATCAACTCCACCATGCAGGCGATGAACATTTTCACTAAAGGTGCTGAAGACATCAGCAAAGCCTGCTTCAGCTTCTGTCAGAATGCTATGGAAAATAACATTTCCGCTTTCAAAGCCCTGCTTTCCTGCCGCAATGCCCAGGAAGCCTTTGACCTGCAAGCCAATCTGGCCAAAAGCAACCTGGATAGCCTGATTTCTGAGAGTACAAAAATCTCTCAGATGAGCTTTGAAGCAACCAACAAAGCCATTCAGCCGATCCAAAACCGCATTAACCAGGCAGTTGACAGTGTGATCAAAAAAGCCGCCTAAGGTTCTTTTTAAGAAAACATCAATATAATAAAAATCCCCTGCCCAAAAAAGGCAGGGGATTTTTTGATGGAGCCCTGTTGTGAAGACAGTATTTCAAGGTGCAGCCCTGCTGAATAACGCCGTTTACCTGGCATCCTCCATTACTGCACTGAACCCCTGGCGCGGCGCGGCAGCAACGCTTGTCAGTGCGGCTTCTATTGCATCAATCATCAAGCCAGACAGCATTGAG
>JANMDF010000094.1:0-2792 GCA_031376145.1 Alphaproteobacteria bacterium | reverse complement strand
GGTCCAACCAACGATTCAGCCACCACTTTCACGCAAAAATCGGGGGCTAGTACTTTCACTCGTTCCAACCTTAGTCGCGTTGACACCGTTGGTTTTCAAGGTGGATCTGGGACTGGCATCGATACGTTCACGATCTTCGGCTCGGACGCAGCTAACAACGTGTCCGTTCAAGCCACAAGTGCATTGAACGGATCGGTCAGCATCGACAGTTTCCCTGTCCTCGCTTACACAGGACTAGGCTCAGGGACTGGAGGGACTTTCAGCAGGATTGATTTGCGAAGCGATAACTTCAATAACGGCAATCCCGATTCGCTCAAGGTGATTGGCACAAACGGTGCCGACACCTACACCTACACACCGACCTCGGCCACCAGTGGTAACCTATTGCTGGCTACGGGTGGCAACTCGGTCAACATTCTCACCTCGAACTTCGGCTCCGCTGCCGTCGATGCGGCGGCCGCCGCCGATGTGCTCAACGTAGCTGTGACCAATGCCATCATCACTCCAGGTGCAACATCGGGCTCAGGCACCGTAACAGCAACCAATGCCAGCGGTCAAGGCTTGCTGCCATTGAGCTACAGCAACATGGAAAGCGCTGTAGTTACCGGCGGTACGGTTGTGGTTGCGGGAACCGAGGGTAACGATGTTATTACCGTGGATGCAGCCGGACTTGTTACCGTTGCCAACAGTGGCGGAGTGGTGCAGCAGCAATACAATTTGGCGGGTGCCAATGCACTTGTCATCAATAGCCTTGGCGGAGACGATTCCATCACCATCGCGCCAAGTGCCCTCTTTGCAGGTGGCATCCAAGTCATCGGTGGAGTCAACGGCAACGGCAGCGATACCCTCAACGTCAGTGGTGCGAATGTCATCATCGACCTTGATACGGAAACGGTCTCCGGTATTGTCGGTGGTCCGGTCAGCTTCACGGGCATCGAGCATCTCAATGCAACAGCCACCGGCAACATCACCATAAATGGCCGAACAGCGGTCGATCTGCTCACGGTCACGCCAACCGGAGCCAATACCGCGACCATCGTCCCAAGTGTCGGTGGTCTGCTTTCGATCAATATAGACAACCCTGGCACTTTGACCATCGATACCGTTGGGGGTGCCGACACCGTGACTGTCAATGGAACATCGGCCAACGACATCATTGGTGTGACTCGGACCGCAACAGCCGCAGTCACCGTCGGCTTGTTGAAGGTTGTTCAAGTTGCCAACAGTGAATCGCTGCGAATCGCAAGTGGTGATGGCAATGATACGATCAACGTCACAGGTACCGGCAGCACAGCCTTCTTGGTCGTCGATGGCGGCTTGAACACGAGCAACGATACGTTGGCAGTCACGAATGCGACCGCTGGAGCAACCACGTACACACCTGGAGCGACCACCGATTCCGGCACGATCGCAACTCCAGATGGCGGCATCCAAGTCCTTGGCACCGAATTGATTACCCTAACCGGTGCGGCCGCTGGCGACACCTTGACAGCCAACGGAACACACGGCAATGACACGATTGCGTTGCAGTTCTTAGGCGGAGCCAATCGTATTTGGCTGAACGGGCAATCGGTGATCTCGCTGAGCAGCTTCGGTACAGTCAACCTCAATGGACGATTCGGCGATGACAAGATCAATGTCTTGCCGATTGGCTTGGTTGGCGTTACAACGATCAATGTAAACGGTGGCGATCCAACCGCGAGTGACACGTTAGTTGTCACAGGCACAGCAGCACAAAACAACGTTGCGATCACTCCAACCGGAATCGATTCAGCAACTCTGACTGGGTTGGGACCGGTAATCAATGCGGCAACCGTTGAACACCTGACCTATTCCGGTCTTGGTGGCAATGACGTGATTACCTTCACAGGCACGGTTGGCAACGATACCATTACCCACACACCTGGAACCGCCGATGATGCGGGCAATCTTCGCAACAATTCGTTGCTGGCGCTCGACTACCAAAACCTGGGCGCCACTGGCGCTGTCAACGTGGATGGCTTGGGGAGCGACGATACGCTCGTTGCAGTTGGAACCACGAACTCGGACGCCATTCGGGTTTCCGGTGTTGGAGCAGTCAATATCAATACCCGATTGCCGATCAATCCAACATCGATTGAAAACCTTCGCCTGGATGGTCTCGAGGGTGACGATGCGTTCAACATCGACACAACCTTTGCGGGGCCGATCAACGTCGTAGGTAGCACAGGTATCAATACACTGACCATCAACGGAGTGGTTGCTGTTCCAGAATTGTTCTTCGTCGTACCTGACGTAACCCCTGGTTCAGGTGCGGTCAATGCAAATATCGCGATCAACTACACCGGGATTAGCGGCGTCTCCCTCAATGGGAACCCTAACGACAGCTTGGTGATTATTGACACCGCTGAAAACAGCACTTGGAAGGTCGGCTCTGCACCGTTTATCGGAGACCGGACTCAACTCGATAATCGCGAGACGGTCGATTACTTTGGCTTCAACGACGTTCAACTGATTGCAACCTTCGGAGCCGACACATTCGTCATAAGCCCGACCGGTCTAAATGGTTCGGCGACGCCTCTCGTCGTATTTGGTGGTCCAGTGGGTAGCACAGATGATCGCATGATTATTCAAGGAACGACCGGTAACGATGCGTTTGTACTCAACGCAAATAACGGAGGAATCGGCGGAGCTCAAGGAACAGTGACACTCAATGGATCCAGCGTGGTCTTTGGCGATATCACAGCGGTTCAACTCGATGGCCAAGCGGGCAACGACAATTTCGACGTGACTGCATTGACAACGGCGTCCAT
>JANMDF010000076.1:0-1544 GCA_031376145.1 Alphaproteobacteria bacterium | reverse complement strand
GCATAAATCATATAACAACGATTTACCGCAATTACGATTTCCCAAATATGTTCCCAGATTCTTGTCTTCAATATTACCCGTAATTCCACGTGACAAGAATTTTAAAGCCGTTTCGGTGTCAGCCCCAAATAATATTTTTATAATTTTATCTTTAATGAATTTGACAGCGTCTAAATCGGGTTTTTTGAAAAAGTCTTCAAATTTCCGCTTTATCATCACGCACGAATAATATTCAAAATTGACATCAACCCATTTATAAAATTTTTGTTGTTTGAAATCTAAAACGCCATCTTCAAAACATAAACGGTTTCGCGTTGTTGTATGAAACAGATAATCCAACGGTGTTCTGGTTTCATTATTTTTAATTTTTATGTAAAGAACATCTCTAATATGTGATGCATCAGTCAAATTTTGACTATATGCTTTAAAATCTCCGTCTTTGATTCTTTTATAAATTTTTGCTTCTAAAATTTTGTCCATTATTAGGTAATTAATATCGTCCATATCTTTAGTCCAAATATTACCAATTTTATAATAAATTTGTCCCTTACTATATTTTAAATCATCTTTTAATTTTTCGTATAAATAATTACCTGCTTCATTATCATCACAAAATATTTGTAATCCTTCTTTTTTAATTTTATCTTCAATTATCCGCTCTTTTTCTAATTTGGATTTTTCTTTTAATTTCAGTTCTTGATCCTCATCATTCAGTTATTCTTGCTTACGTAGTAGTTTGAGTTCTTCCATTTTTTTTTGTTTACCATTTTCTCTAATTTTTCGTTGTTCTTCCTGTTCTTTTTTCTGTGCTTCCTTTATTTTTTGTTTATTCTGTTTTTCTTGTTCTTTTAACTCTAATATTTTAATTTCTGTTTTAAATGCGTTCGGTTCATCGCCCACATTAAATATTTCTTCCGTTGTTTCGTCATCGTCAATATTATCATCAACTTTTTCAACCTCTTTAACCTTGACATAATCACAAATAGCATTATGTAACACAAAAGAACCATACGGTTTAATTTTAAATTTAAATCCAAATTCCACCAATTCATCGTTAATTTGTGACACCAAAAACTCATAATTAACGCCTTCAATAGTAGGCATACAAATTCCGTCCATTTCAGGTAAGCATTCATTAGGTTTAATCGCCCCATTTTGAACAAGGCGTAAATAAACATTATAAACTATATGATTTTCAATAATTTGACAAAAATAAGACATTGTTTTACACTGTTTTTTATAGTTAATAGTCTTTATTTTTTCCGCTTCATTTTTTGCATTTTTAATACTGTCATCATCAAGCATTTCTGCATCATTCCATACTTTTTCAATAATATCGGGGTTGTTTATATAAACTATATTTGCAATTTCAACGCAAGTTGTTTTATATAAATCCATAAAGGGGTGAATAGGTGTTGTTGTAGGTATATCTTTTATAGCGTATCCGTATTTTTCTGCGTCCTTAATATCAGCCAATTTTCTTAACCAAGTATCATAACCGCCACCGTAAATACACATATTAAAATAATATTTGACATTGTCGT
>JANMDF010000042.1:0-3698 GCA_031376145.1 Alphaproteobacteria bacterium | reverse complement strand
CGCAATCAATGTGTAGGTGAGGCGAGGCTAACGAGCCGCGCGCAGTGGCCTGATTGGCCATGAGCACGGCGAGAGACGACGCAGCCCATCTAGGGCGTGTCATCAATTAAAGTCGGCAGGGATTTTTGAGAGAAAAACGGGTTATTGCAAGGCGAAGACCGCCGCCGGTATCTCGATACCTGCGGCGACTTTTTCCTTGTCAGACCACAAAAATTCACGAAAATGCAATTTCGTTTTAACTGATGACACGCCCTAGGCATTGATTGCAAATTTGTATCAATATGCGTTCTGCCGCGAGACAACCAGTTTAATGGTGCGAAAAATGATCTGGATATCGAGCCACAAACTCCAGCGGCGGATATAGGCAACATCATAGCCAATCCGTTTTTCCATGAGTGCCAGCCTGGCGGTCTCTCCACGGTAGCCATTAACCTGTGCAAGCCCACTCAAGCCAGGCTTTACGCGGTGGCGATGAATATATAAAGCAATACGCTCCGCATAGTATTCATTGTGGGCGACAGCATGGGGACGTGGGCCGATTAACGACATGTCCCCCTTAAAAATGTTAAACAGCTGTGGCAACTCATCAAGGCTATATTGTCTGAGGACGCGCCCAACTCTGGTAACACGCTGATCAGTTCTGGTTGCCTGCACAACATTTGTTTTGCCGTCATCACAATGATCGCTGTACATGCTGCGAAATTTATAAATATAAAACGTTGCGCCATCCTGTCCCCAGCGTGGCTGGCGAAAAAAGATAGTGCCCGGGCTGGTAAATTTAACAGCAGCAGCACACACGAGAAGAATAGGGGATAACAGGAAAATTGCACCAGTGCTTGCAACAATATCAAGTGCACGTTTTAGAATAATTTGATGTCCCCGCAGTGCAGGTTTGCGCAATTCAAGAATGTGCAGTTGCGGAAATAGACTGTTAAGCCCCAGCGATACTGATGCGGCAGCATCTGTTCGATCCTTCTTGTGCAAGGGCAACAGGCCATGCGATATGGTTGCCGACAAAGCACGGGTTTTGTGTAAAACAAGACGCGTTGCCCGCTGATCAATATGTCGGCTGATAATCAACACATGATCAATGGGCGTCTGTGCAAGAATAACCTGATTTTCCAGGAGGTTTCCAAGGAATTTTGGGTTGGTAATCGCCGAAGAACTTTCTGGTAACATTGTATAATAACCAACAAAGTCAATCGGGAGCAGTGCGGGTGATGGTTGAGACGCTGTGAATTCTGCAATATCTGCCTGCTCACCAATCAGCAGCACTTTTAATTTGCAGGCGTTTGCAGCAGATGTGCGTTGATGTACCCACCACAGGCCGCTGTACAGCAACACACCGAGTATGGTTGCTGACAGACTGTACCAGAGCAGCAGAGCTGTGCTGTCAGCAAACAACTGAGCCAGCACTGCCATCACCACAGCCGCCAGTATGCCGGCAACGATGCCCGCACGTATTCCCCGACGCAGTACATAAACCGTACTATTGTCCCGTAAAACACTGAAACTGTAAAAACCGGTCGCCGCCACAAGGCCAGCCAGCGGCATCCATACGGCCGTGCTTTTCCAGACCCCCAGTGCGATTGCAGGAATAAGCCATGCCAGGAAATATGCCACGATTTGTACAATTTTTATAAAACTTAGTGTAGCAGGGCGTAACAAAACAGCATGCTGCTGCCAGGTATGAGTGGTATTTTGCCCTGTCGCCTGCTGTCGGCGCGTTGCGTTCCAGTGCCATTTAGCAAGAATATATGCCATCTTATGTTGCTCTATCAATTTATGATTTTATATACTATCTGAAAATTTCTTGCGCTGCACAAATTTTATGTGATTTTTTTATTGCTGTGCACCATATGTGCTTTTTTAACCTATAAATTTCATGTCGTCAAATATATTTCATTTTTATCTTAATTACAATTAATTTAATGGGCGGAATCGAATGCGACTTATGCGAAAAGGATCTTTGTCATCCTGAGCATTGAGGGGCACCTCTACTAACCGTCTCTGTGAGACGCAAAGCGACGAGGCAGTCTAGCAAAAACAAAACACTGGATTGCTGCGCTGCGCTCGCAAAGACGGCTTCGCCGGGTTAATAGAGGTGCCCTTAGATCCTTCGCTGCACTCAGGATGACAGGTGCGTTTCGCGTAAGCGTATCAAAATAAAGTGCAACAGTCACAGCCTGAAAAAGCTCAGGAAAGACTGCGCTGCCGCTTCAATAGCACATAATAGGCACCTGTTCCACCATCTTTCGCCTGCGCCTGTGTAACGGCAGTAATCATTGGTGCCAACGGTGACTCTGCAAGCCAGACAGGTACCGCCTGCCGTAATACCCCGGCAGGGGCTTCTGCAGTGCGACGTCCCTTACCGGTGATCACCAGCACGCAACGGTACTGTTGTGCGTATGCACTCTGCAGAAATGCACGCAGGCGATCATGGGCTTCGATCATCGTCATACCGTGCAGATCAAGCCTTGCATCAATGCGGTATGCCCCTTGCTTAAAACGCTGGGCATTACGTCGATCCAGCCTGTGCAGATCATTTAACGTTGCTGGCTTAAATACGCCAGTGCGCGTCGGTAATGGCTTCAGGTGTATTGCTGCGGATGATATTGGAACATGCTGTGCGACAAGTGTTTCCCCTGTAACATTCTGAACAGGGAATCGCTGGACATCTGCTGCAAACGCATGCCAGGCTTCAATATCCTGTGTCGTTGGAAGACGTGTACGGCGTGTCATCCCACACCTGCCTAAATTAGGGCGTATATGCCGCAGGCAGCAGCACGGTCATTTTGCCAGGATTTGCCATGCTGCCCGCCAGTGTTTCCGCCTGAAAGCCCTGTCCCCAGAAATAATCACCACGCAGCGCCCCTTTGATTGCGGTGCCGGTATCCTGCGCAATCACCAGCTCATGAATGGCCAGATTCATGCGGTTGTTCGGCAGAACATCCAACCATATTGGCAATCCGTAAGGGATATAAGCAGGATCAATTGCCAGACTGTGACGGGCGGTTAATGGCACATTTGCCGCACCAACCGCCCCGGAGTGATCAAGTTCTCTGAAGAAAATATACGACGCATTGCGTTGCATGTAACCAACCCCCCGCGCTGGGTGTGCCAGCAGCCATGCACGAATCCCCTGCATATTTGCCTGTTCTTTCGTGAGGATACCATCTGCTACCAGCTCTTTGCCAATTGCCGTATAAGGCAGCCCATTTTTTGCAGCAAAGCCAACATATGCCGTTTTGCCGCCTGGCAATGTTAACATGCCTGATCCCTGGATATGCAGAAAGAAGACGTCCACCAGACTCTTTGCCCAGAACAAAACCTGCGTCCGGTTGCGCAAGCTGCCGTTATCAATCTCTGTGCGACTGTCATACGGCAGTAGTCTGCCATCTTGAATTCTTCCATACTGGCCATTGCGTACAATGAGATCCGCAGGTTTTGCATAAATAGGGTAGGCGTATTCAGGGCTGCGGGTGCGGCTGGCAGGCAGGCTGCTCTGATAATATCCGGTAAACAGCCCTGTGTCTGTTGAATCAGCATGCAGCGCGTATGGTTTGAAACGTGTTTCAAAAAACTGCCGGGCAGACACAATGTCTACCACTGTTTTCTTTGCCTGTCGGCAAACAGTCTCCCATACAGATGCTGGCACACTGTACAAAACGGTATCGGTCTTTGGTGTTTTATAAAGC
>JANMDF010000025.1:0-2091 GCA_031376145.1 Alphaproteobacteria bacterium | reverse complement strand
CCAGATCGGGTGCATCCAGGCGGTGCAGTGCCCCCGTGTCATCGAGTACATCGGCATACACCAGCACATCCTTCATTTCACGGCCATAACAGCCGGCATTCATGCGCACATTACCGCCCAGGGTTCCAGGAATGCCGCTGAGAAACTCAAGACCTCCGAGGCCGTGGGTCAGGGCAGTCTGCGCAATGGCACTATCCAGCGCACCCGCACCGATCAGCAGGGTATCATCAATCCGCTGGATACTGGCAAACGTGGCGCCCAGGCGGATGGTCACCCCTGCAAGTCCGCCGTCACGGATCAATACGTTGGAACCTGCGCCAATAACCGTCATCGGTATATCAGTGGAGCGTTGCTGTAAAAATGTCTGTAAATCACCCAGATCAGCAGGTTTATAAAGGATTTCTGCCGCACCACCGGTGGCAAACCAGCAGCGTTGCCCCAGGGGGGCATCAGCCCGGTACTGGCCGCGCACAGCAGGCAATCTGTCCGGCATCAGGCGCGTTTCGCCAGCAGCGGCGTTAACTGTTCCGGTAGAGCATAGGCCATGGCGGTGATGTTGCCCGCCCCCAGACAGACCACATAATCCTGTGCCCCCGCAATACCACCAATAGTGGCGGCCAGATCAGCGGGATCATCCAGTGCCAGCACATGCTTGTGCCCATGATCCATGATGCTGGCTGCCAGCGCCTGGTGGGTGATCCCCTCGATGGGATCTTCACCGGCAGTATAAACCGGCAGGACAATTACACTGTCGGCATCGTGAAAACAGCTGGAAAATTCATTCCATAAATCGCGCAGACGCGTAAAGCGATGCGGCTGTGCCACGGCAATCAGACGGCCACGGCAGACTTGCCGTGCGGTCTTCAGGACGGCGGCAATTTCCACCGGATGGTGGCCGTAATCATCAATAATGGTAATGCCATCGACATTAGCCACCTGGGTAAAACGACGTTTGACGCCGGTAAACTGACTTAATCCCTTACGTAGCTGCTGTTCATCCAATCCCAGTTCCAGGGCAACAGCAATGGCAGCCAGTGCATTCCAGACATTGTGCTCGCCCAGCATAGGCATGCGCATATTTTCCATGATCCGCTCACCGACTTTCAGATCAAAACAGGCTCCGGTGGGATGCATGGTGATATTCAGGGCGCGAAGATCAGCCTGCGGGCTGGCACCATAAGTAATGATACGGCGGTCGGCAATGTCGGCAATGATGCCCTGGATCACGGGGTGATCGAGGCAGACAACGCCGAAGCCATAGAACGGCAGGCCTTCCAGAAACTGGCGGAACGCGGTTTTCAGGGCATCAAAACTGCCATAATGATCCAGGTGTTCGGCATCAATATTGGTGACAATGCCAATGGTGGGGCGGAGTTTCAGAAATGTACCATCCGATTCATCGGCTTCCACGACTATCCACTCACCTTTGCCCATGCGGGTATTGGTGCCGTAAGCATTGACGATACCGCCGTTAATAACAGTAGGGTCAAGGTTTCCGGCTTCCAGTAAGGTGGCAACCATGGTGGTGGTGGTGGTTTTACCGTGGGTGCCGGCAATGGCGACAGAGCCTTTGAGACGCACCAGCTCTGCCAGCATGTCCGCCCGTTTGACGATGGGCAGGCGCAATGCTTTGGCGGCCAGCAGTTCGGGGTTGCTGGCTTTAATCGCGGTGGAGACAATCACCACGCGGGCATCACCCAGATTATTAACACCGTGTCCGATGTGTACGGTGATACCCAGGGTGCGCAGGCGTTTGACGTTGGCACTGTCGGCCATGTCGCTGCCCTGTACCTGATAGCCAAGATTGTGCAGAATCTCGGCAATACCACTCATACCAATACCACCAATACCGATGAAGTGCAGCAGGCCGGTGTTGAGGGGAATCGCAGTTTGCATCATGGCTGTGGGGCTTTCAGGATTACTAACATATAATATGTTTTGGGTTCCATTTGCGCGGGGAATGCGTCTGATTTCAGGCATACACCTTCCCCATTACGGGCCCAATTGGGAAACTGGAAATTAAAACAACATGAAAATTTTTATAAAATGTGAGGCCGTACAAATATTTTTTGGGGGGGGGTTATTTTGGGG
>JANMDF010000009.1:0-2206 GCA_031376145.1 Alphaproteobacteria bacterium | reverse complement strand
CCTCCATGTGGTTCGCCGTCAAGTACAGGCAGCGATACCGGAAACAACGCAATCGTTGGTGATCGCGTATGAACCGGTCTGGGCAATTGGCACCGGCCTTACCCCGACGATCCCCGAAATTGCCGAAATACATGCCAGCATCCACGCACTGACTGCCCGGCAGATTCTGTATGGTGGGTCGGTGAAAGCTGAAAACGCGTCTGAAATTCTGCACATTCCACATGTGGGCGGGGCACTGGTGGGTGGTTCCAGTCTGAATGCCAACAGCTTTTTGGCTATTGCCAAGGCGGCGTTGAGAGACTAGTAATCAGGCTCAGAGGCATTATTATGAACCATATCCTGTTGGCCGCACACATTCTGATCACCCTGGCACTGGTGATTGTCGTTTTATTACAAAAATCCAGTGGCGCGACGTTTGGCAGCAGCACGCCCACCGGCGGCCTGATGACGGCGCGGGGCGGCAAAACATTCTTTACCCGTCTTACGGCTATACTGGCGACAATATTTATTATAAACAGCTTGGTGCTGGCAATTCTTGCTAAGCAGGATAAAGTACAGACGTCGATTATTGACACGCTGCCAGCGACAACATCACCCGTTGCACCGATTACGCCACAAGTTCCAATGGCGAAGTAACCCTTATGCCGGAACCCCTCGCCAGTAACGCCACGCGGTATGTGTTCATCACCGGCGGGGTTGTCTCCTCTTTAGGCAAGGGGATTGCTGCTGCATCGCTGGGGGCATTGCTGCAGGCGCATGGCTATAAAGTACGCCTGCGTAAACTTGATCCTTACCTTAACGTAGACCCCGGCACCATGAGTCCGTTTCAGCATGGTGAAGTTTATGTAACCGATGATGGCGCGGAAACCGATCTTGATCTTGGTCACTACGAACGCTTCACCGGCGTACCGGCACAGCGCGGTGACAGTATAACGACGGGTAAAATTTATTCAGAAGTCATTGCCCGTGAACGGCGCGGTGATTACCTGGGGGCAACCATCCAGGTAATTCCGCATGTGACGGATGCCATTAAAGAATTTATCACCAGCGATACCGAGCCTTACGACTTTGTTTTATGCGAAATTGGTGGTACGGTGGGTGATATTGAGAGCCTGCCGTTTCTGGAGGCTATCCGCCAACTGCGTAACGAGCTGGGAGCGGCACAGACGCTTTTTGCCCACCTGACCCTTGTACCTTATATTGTTGCTGCTGGAGAGATCAAAACCAAACCTACCCAGCATTCTGTCAAGGAACTGCAAAGTGTAGGGATCCAGCCGGATATTCTGTTGTGTCGCTGTGATCGTGACATCCCTATTGAGGCGCGCCATAAAATTGCATTATTCTGCAACATTGCCCGTGAGTCTGTCATCCTGGCACGGGACGTTGCAACGATTTACCAGGTGCCCCTGGTGCTGCATACAGAGGGCTTTGACCGTCAAGTATTAAAGCATTTCAACCTGCAGCATCTACGTGAACCTGATCTTACAGCTTGGCAGCAACTGGTGGAACGCCAGCTGAACCCTGCAGGCACTGTCCGCATCGGGATTGTCGGCAAATATACATCTATGCTGGATTCCTACAAATCCCTGGCCGAGGCTCTGACGCACGGCGGTATTGCCAATGGTGTCCAGGTGGATTTGATCTGGTTCAGCGCAGAAGATCTGGAAAAGACGGATCCAGCCACCGTTCTCAATACCGTTGATGCTATTCTGGTACCGGGTGGCTTTGGAGAGCGTGGTAGCCAGGGCAAGATTAACGCTATTACCTATGCCCGCACCCATAATATTCCCTATTTTGGCATCTGTTTTGGGATGCAGATGGCGGTGATTGAGGCCAGCCGTCATCTGGCCGGAATGCCTGATGCGCACAGCACGGAGATTGACGCGCAAACCGCACATCCGGTGGTGGGATTGATGACCGAATGGCAGCGCGACGGCAGTCTGGAAAAACGCAGTTTGACGGCGAACAAGGGCGGCACCATGCGGCTTGGCGCCTATGAATGTCTGTTGCGGGAAGATACCCTGGCGCGGCGTATTTACGGTACATCCAGTATTTCTGAACGTCACCGCCACCGCTTTGAAGTCAACGTTACTTACCGTAATGCGCTGGAAGCGGTGGGGCTGGTATTTTCCGGTCTTTCCCCTGATGGTGAATTGCCGGAAATTGTTGAACTGCAGGGACACCCATGGTTCGTGGGCGTGCAGTT
>JANMDF010000311.1:0-4979 GCA_031376145.1 Alphaproteobacteria bacterium | reverse complement strand
TGTTGGCCAAGGCATGTCTAATGGCGTTGAAGCCATGGATTTGGTGCGCCAAAAAGCCACTGAAGAAGCGGGCAAAAAATTCATTGAACAAGCCGCCAACTCTGGCGCAAGTGGTGGCATCCAGCACGTCGCCGCCAATGTCACCAACGCCGCACTGGCTTCTGGCGGACCTATCGTGCCATCCGATCACGTCATGGCTGCCATTCATGCCAGCAACCGAGGCATGGCGATATAACACGCTCTAAGCCACCTGCGACTGCTGCAACCCCTGCAGCATAGCCACTGCCACATCCCTCCCATCCTTAATTGCCCACACCACCAGTGACGCACCGCGCACAATATCACCGGCGGCGTACACCCCTGGCAGGTTCGTCTGACCAACCGCATCAACCTGCAGCGTGCCTAAGGATGTTACTGCCAGTTCAGGAACGCCAAACATACCGGGCAGATCATCAGCATCAAAACCCAGCGCCTTGATCACCAGATCCGCCGGGATGTTTTCATGCCCCTGATCCATGGCAACTGGGGCTCGGCGGCCACTGGCATCCACTGCACCCAGGCGAAATTTCTGTACCCTTACCTGTTCAACCGCCTGTCGCCCCATGAATGCCTCCGGTGCGGACAACCAGGCAAAATTGACGCCTTCTTCCTCAGCATGATGCACTTCCCGCAGGGAGCCTGGCATATTCTCACGATCGCGCCGATACAGACAGGTAACACTGGCCGCCCCCTGGCGAATGGCAGTACGCACACAGTCCATGGCGGTATCACCACCCCCCACCACCACAACCTGCTTACCCTGTGCGTTCAGTGCGCCGTTGTCAAAAGTCGGGACGGCATCACCAAAGCCCTTGCGGTTGCTGGCCGTCAAATAGGCCATGGCTGGAACGATATTACCGAGTCCAACGCCAGGGACGTATAATTCCCGCGCCTTATACACCCCCGCGGCAATCAGCACCGCTGCATGTTTTGCCCGCAGTTCGGCAAAAGCTGCCGCATCAATCTCTGTATTATAATGGAACTGCACGCCACTGGCGATAAACAGATCAATGCGCCGCTGCACCACGGCCTTATCCAGTTTGAAATTGGGAATACCATAGGTAAGCAGGCCACCGGCACGATCATAGCGATCATAGATATGTACCTGCAATCCTTGCCTTCTCAACAGTTCAGCCGCTGCCAGCCCCGCAGGCCCCGCCCCGATAATCCCAATGCTCTCAGATCGCTCCTGCCGAGGCGTGAATGGTTTAATCAGATCATTCTGCCAGGCTAGTTCCGTAATATGTTTTTCCACCGCCCCGATGGTGACGGCGTTAAAATCTTTCTCAATAACGCAATTGCCTTCACACAAACGATCCTGCGGGCAGATGCGCCCGCATATTTCGGGAAAAGTATTGGTGGCACTGGCAACAAAGTATGCCTCGTCCCAGCGTTCATTGGCTGCCAGCATCAGCCAGTCGGGAATATTATTCTGTAACGGACAGTGTACCTGACAATACGGGATACCACATTGCGAGCAGCGCGAGGCCTGCACCCGCGCCTTTTCCGGCTGAAACGCGGCATAAATTTCATCAAAATCAGCACGCCGCTCTGCTGCCGGTCGTTTATCCGGCATGGCCTGCGGTGTTTTGGTAAATTTCAGCAGAGATTCAGACAAGGGCACATTCCATGATATTTTTAGGCTTTCATCATATGCGGCAATAGACTATCAGGCTTTAACAAAACGTAAAGAATAAGGTTATCGCACATGGACATCATCCAACTTGCCACCCTGGCTGTGATTCAAGGCATGACAGAGTTTCTGCCGGTAAGTTCCAGCGGCCACCTGGCGCTGGTTCCCTTTTTTACCGGCTGGAGTGACCAGGGACAGAATATGGATGTGGCCATGCACATCGGCACGCTGGTAGCCGTTATAACCTATTTCTGGCGGGATGTTTCCGGCATGGCCAAAGATGCCGCCATGTTCCCCAAAAGCGGCATGACCCGCAATATAAAACTCATCGGCATGCTCTTGATCGCAACCCTGCCGGTGATTCTTGTGGGGCTGGTGCTGAAGGCTGGCGACATTGATCTGGAAACCCGTGATCCCACCTGGATTGCCTATAACCTCATGGGCTTTGGTATATTGCTGTATCTGGCAGACCGTTATGGGAAAAAAGAAAAAATGGCGTTGGAAATGCGCACACGCGATGCGGTGCTGATTGGCTTGGCGCAAGTATTCGCCCTGATTCCAGGCACCAGCCGTTCAGGGATTACCATGTCCGCCGCTCGCGCCCTGGGCTATACCCGTGCGGAATCGGCACGCTTTTCCATGCTGTTGTCGATTCCCGCTATTTCTGCGGCAGGCATTCTGGTGGCTTATGAGATTTATAAGGCTGGTGGCACCCTGACGCTGGATATGCTGATTGGCGCGTCTATTGCTGCCCTAACCGGTTGGTTTGCCATTGCTTTTATGATGAAGTGGCTGCGCAATGCTTCGTTCCTGGTGTTTGTGGTATACCGTATGGTACTGGGACTGGTGATCTTAAGCGTTGTGGCGTGAACTTTGTGTTACACAGGCTTTTTGTACTTGAATCTGGTTTTTTTCATGGTAGATGAGCGGCATACGAAGAGAAGAGATTGACGTTCATGCGATTGAACTTGAAAACTACAGTATTAACAACCGTCCTGGCAATTCCTCTATTATCTGTATCTGCCAGCCCTGCTGCTGCCAACCAGTTCTATCAACAGGGCTTTAAAGACGGCATGACCTATCAGGCACAGTCCTGCCAGAACTATACACAAAAGCAAAGCGCTGCGATTGTTCAGGAAAATCAGCGCCTGCGTCAACAGATTCAGTTACTGCAGCAACAGATGCTATCCTCTCGTGAATATAATCAAAGCGGGCAATATGCCGGCATCCCTGCCCCAGCAACCAATCCTGCTGCCGATAGTCGCGACGATTAATATTTTATCGCATAGGTTGTATTTTTTCTCCACTACAGGTATTCTGTAAAAATAGGCACCGCGTCACTGCACCAGGTGCCTTTTCTTTTATGGAGTACGCACTATGCCAGTCTTTTTTTCCAATCAGACAACCAACGTCACATCCGCCCAACAACCATGGTTTGGCGGTACGGGTACATTTTATGCACAAGGCACCTTCGGTGGTGCCACTGTTGTGCTGGAGACCAGCTTTGATAATGGCAGCACCTGGGTTGCTGTGCCTAATACAAACTTTACTGTACCCGCAGCTATTAATGTTGAATTAGGACAGGTCAATCTTCGTTGCAAGCTAACCGGCGCCAGTGGCACAACGACAGTTACTGCCGGTATTTAAAGCGATAAAAAATGTTACCGTTTATGTTAGCGTTATTCCCAGAATAGTATGCTGCCGGATAGTTTGCACCATACGGGCGTGAACGGAAACCACGACGCGGACAATTATAATGCGCGGGTGCAGGTGCATAATATACACGTGGTGCCTTATATATAACAACCGGACGCCCATAGTGTCCGTAAGAATGTTTATTATGTTTATGGCCATGATCGTAACCACGATGTTGCCAGGAATCCGCTTGGGCAGCGCCTGCTGTCATGAGTAGCGCTATGCAAGTCGATAGAATACGGTGCTTGATCATAATACCCTCAATAAAATGCGTGATGCACATGTGAGGATAATATCACATTTATAACGATATAACAGACGTTTACAAATATTTCATATTTGTGTGTGCGATAGCCACAATGCCGTTGACGTGCTGTTCCACGGTGCCTGTTTCAACAGGTGGGCGCCATATACCCGCACCACGATGCGGACAGAGACAGCTCCCGAGTGGATCGTATGGACCACGGAATCTTGCGTCTGACGCACACCGCAGCTATCAGTGACAACATAACACACTTGCAGACACGATACTACAGGGATGCAGGATTTAATCCTGCACGGCCTCGCTGTGCAGTTTGCGCAATGCCTCAATATCCAGAATCTCAATACCGCCACGAATACGGCGGATCATTTTGCCTTTCACCATCACGCTGAAAGCCCGAGCCACCGTCTCACGGGTGGTACTGACGCGGGCGGCAATATCCATATGGGTTGGTGAGGGGGACAGCACAATACGGTGTGGCCGCAAGCCTTCGGGATATGAAGCCAGTTTCTGTTCTATCAGGCGGATCATATCAGCATATACGCGCACATAGGTGCTTTGCGTTGACAGCTGCATGATCCGGCCAGAAGTATCGCGCACCAGGCGGGTTAATTTTTTCAGCAAGGCAATGCCCACTTCCGGATACTGGCGGATCACATCCATCAGGGCGTCGGCTTTCAAGCTGGCAACAAAAGTCGGCTCCACGGCGATGACGCCTGCCGAACGGGTTCTGCCGTCAATCGCTGATAATTCACCAAAGCATTCACCGGCTGGAATTTCGGCAAAGCTGACTTCCTTGCCATTAAGGCCATAATTCACCACGCGGATTCTGCCACGGGTGATAAAATATATGGATGTATCCTGATTTTCCGGATTCAGAATCTGCTGCTGGCTACTGAACCGCTGCCAGAAACAGCGTTTCGTCAATTCTTCCCGCTGTTCCGGCGCAAGGTCTTTGAAAATATGCACCGCATCCAGAGATTTTTCATTAAAATCAAACATGATCGTACCGTGTGGTTATTTTTTTGTGATCTATATCACATTTTACATACACACGGAAGCATTACCAGAGACTTAATGCAGAAAAAATACGCCGACTATACCCTGCAGGTGTTGCTTGTTGGCCACTATTCGCGAGTATTAAATCTGTTGTTAACAAAGCGGTTTACTGTACATGCCGCTGCACCCCCTGCGCCGATGATCAGTGTTGCTACAGTCACCCCCAGCAACCCTGTTGGTGTGGGTTCTGGTGGTTGCTGCGTGGCATGCAGTGCTACATTTTTTAATAGATGCCCACCCAACGTTCCAACAGACATTACCCCAAGCGTTCCAACAGCTGCTACGGCTGCT